>VFKS01000087.1 GCA_009885425.1 Novosphingobium sp. | reverse complement strand
GACCGCAAGCCGAGCGACGTGCTGGCCATGCAAAGCGAGATCGCTGCCATCGTTAGCCGCGCACTGGCCAATGAAATCAGCGCCAAGGCGATTGCCGAGGGCCGCTCTGGTGATCTTGCGCAGCTTGGGGGCACCAAAAGCGCTCCAGCCTTTGATGCTTATCTGCGCGGCAAAGCGCTGGTTGAAACCAGTGCCAACGAAGCGAGTGATCGCGCGGCCTTGGTCCAATTTGACACCGCCGTGCGGCTTGACCCAGGCTATGCCTCAGCGCTGGCGGCGCGCTCAAAAGTGCAGGCGGTGATTGCCAACCAGACCAGCCGGATCGAAGAGGCGCGGCAATACTATGACCGCGCGGTCGCATCGGCTGAAGCGGCGGTCAAAGCCGCGCCGAAATTGGCCGAGGCACATTCGGCGCTGGGCTATGCAATCTACAATGGACGGCTCAACCCCAAGGACGCGCGGCAATCCTATGAGCGCTCGCGCGAGCTGGGTGATGGCGACGCGGATGTGCTGCGGGCCTACGCGCTCTATTGCGCCTTTACGGGACGGGCCAGCGATGCCGATGCGGCGATTGCCAGTTCGCTGGCGCTCGATCCGCTCAACCCCGGGGCGTTCCGCGCGGCTGGCTATATCGCGCTGGCGCGGCACGACTATGCCCAGGCCGAGGCAAAAATGAGCCAGGCGCTGGCCCTCAATCCCAAGTTGAGTGCGGCCCATGCGGCGATTGGTTCGGCGTTATACCTGACGGGCCGATATCAGGATTCGCTGGCTGCCTTTGCTTCGGAACCGATTGCCTTCATCCGACTGCCGGGCGAGGCGATGGCGCAGGCGCGGCTGGGTAACAAACCGGCCGCAGAGGCGGCCTTTGCGCGGCTGTTGGCTGAGTTTGGCGCGACGTCGAAATATCAGCAGGCGCAGGTTCTGGCGCAATGGGGGCAGCTTGCCCAAGCGATCGAACGGCTTGAACAGGCTGCGGCAGCGCGCGATTCCGGTCTGCTGCTGGCGCAAACAGATCCGCTGCTCGATCCGATCCGGACCATGCCCGAATTTAGCCAATTGCTTTCGAAAATGGGGCTGGCATAGTCAGGCCACTGCAACAGGGAGACTTATCATGCGCAAACTTGCCACCGGACTGCTGATCGCGGCCTCGGCCATTGCCCTTGCCGGCTGTGAAAAGAAGGCGGAAATGACCGCTGAAACAACGGCTGAAACCACTGAAGCTGCCACTGCCGCCGCGACCGAAGGTACTGATGCGGGTGCTGCCGCGACCGACGAAGGCGATCCAAACGGCAACCCGATCAAGCCGTAGGCCCAATACCGGCGCCGGGGCGGGCAGGGCCTGTCCCGGTGTTGAGTGGCTATCGGCGCCGCTGCAATGCGGTGGGTGCGAGCGGAAGTCGGCCGGTGTAACCCTGAATCCAGTCCCGCGCGGAAGCGACGCGAGTGTAAACGCCCTGCTTTTCATTGATCCCGCAGGTTTGCTTACCGGCATTGTGGCTGACGAGTCCGACCAGCACTGGCACGCGGCCATAATGGACAATTAGCGGCCCGCCACTGTCACCATGGCATTGGGTCGATCCGCTAACGCCCTCACCACGGCCGCACAGTGCGATCAGCGGGGTTGTGCAGCCCGTATCTGGCTGCAACTTGATCTTGCCATAGCGCAATAGGGCCGAAGGTCGCTGGCTGTTGGTTACACCCCAGCCATAGAACCAGGCTTCTTTACCGCCAAAGGACTTGGCGCCGGGCCGGTCCGGGTCGATCGCAATGGTCTCGATCCAGGCACGGTCGGCGCGGGCGGTTTCGGCATCGGCAGCAAACTGGATCAGCGCGATATCATTGGCATAGCGGCTTGGGCGCCCATAGTTGGGATGCTGGATCACCCGGATAATCTTGTAACTTGCGCCGACCCGGCCATCGCGGATGTCGGTCATGCCCAATCGGACCCGGTAACCAGCGGCGCGGATATCTATCCCGTTGTCATTTAAGCAGTGCGCTGCCGTTACGATCCAGCCCGGCGCGATCTTGGCCCCGCCGCAGAATTGCCGGTCATCCCACTGCAGGGCCCGGCTGGTCACGCTGCGGACGTAGATCGGCCGCTGGATTTGCGCCATCCATGGGGCGTCACCGGGCTTGGCCACCCAGGTGTTGCCGCCGACCCGCCTCCTTGAATAAGTCTTCTTGATCTGGATAAGTTTGCCGTCCTGAAACAGCACCAGCTTGCGCTTGACGTAGGGCGTTGTCGGCTTGGTATCGGGTGCGGGTAAATTGCTCGATATCAAGGTTGGTTCCGTATCTAGCGTGGTGGGATCGGGGCAGCGCGGCGACTTGTTCCGACACGGGTCGCGCGGAACAGGGGCAGTATCCAGCGCGTCGGCTGCCTCGGCCAGCTCTTCATCGTCCTGCCCGACAGGCTGCGGCATGATAACTTGCGCGCCGACAGCGCTGCTAGCCAGCAACAATGTGGCTGCAATGAGCGTGGTCCTGTTCGCCATGGTGCTGTTTAGCTCCCCTCGCGACCCGCCTCGGTTTCTGACATTTTTCGTGGGTCCCAGCAAGCATTTCGCGCCGGTTCGATCATGCTGGATTGGCCGCCGAATCCCGTTATGGTGCTGTGCTGAACTGGTTGACGATAAGACCGCTTTGAAATAATATGTCGCGACCTTAAAATTTGCTTCCACACTTTGACGGGAGCATCCGAAGCGGGAGAGCGCAGTTATGGCCAAAAGGCCGTCCAGTGCGGACCAGCAGCGCGGCAACCTGCCGCCGCTCAGCCTGCACGTTCCAGAACCGCCGTTTCGCCCGGGCGATCCGGTCGACTATTCGTTCCTCGACATCCCCAAAGCCGGTCTGCTGCCCCGCCCGGATGAGGCCTGCCCAACCGAAGAAACGCACCCGCTGTGCCATGGGCTGATCCGGGTGCTTGATGACGATCACCAGGCGGTTGGTGCTTGGGACCCAAAGCTCGATCCCGAAACGATGCGGCGGATCTTGCGGACCATGGCGCTTACCCGCGCTTTTGATGACCGGATGTACCGCGGCCAACGACAGGGCAAGACCAGCTTCTACATGAAGTGCACCGGGGAAGAGGCGACCAGCGTGGCTTCGGCCTTTGCGCTGGCAGATGATGACATGGTGTTTCCGTCCTATCGCCAGCAGGGGATCCTGATCGCGCGCGGCTATCCGCTGGTGGAGATGGTCAACCAGATCTATTCGAACCGGGCCGACAAGCTCAAGGGCCGCCAGCTGCCGATCATGTACTCTAGCCGCGAACACAACTTTTTCACGATCAGCGGCAATCTGGCGACGCAGTATCCGCAGGCCGCCGGCTGGGCGATGGCTAGTGCAATCAAGGGTGATACCCGGATCGCCGCGAGCTGGATCGGCGAAGGATCGAGCGCAGAGGGTGATGCCCACGCTGCTTTCACCTTTGCCACCGTGTTTAATGCGCCGGTGATTTTCAACATCGTCAACAACCAGTGGGCGATCAGCAGCTTTTCGGGCTTTGCCGGTGGTGAACGGGCGACCTTTGCCGCCCGCGCGATCGGTTATGGCATTGCCGGGCTTCGGGTTGATGGCAACGATGCGCTGGCAGTCTATGCCGCGATGCGCTGGGCCGCCAACCG
>VFKS01000083.1 GCA_009885425.1 Novosphingobium sp. | reverse complement strand
GACACTTCGAACTGGGCCGAGCGGACCAGCCCTTTGCCGTCAAAGCGCGGCGTGATTTTGGGCGCGCGCAGGGCGTTGCGGATGATGATGCCGGGCTTGGTCGGGTTGGAATTGAGCGGATCGATCCGCGGCGATTCCGGCGAGAAGCGCAGGATATAAGCGGCCTGCCCCTCGTCCGCCGTCACGGGCTTGATCTCTTCCAGCACCGCCGGGATCGCGGCGCCTTGGGCGAGCAACGGCGCGCCGGTCAGCAGCAGAGCAGCAGGCGCGGCGCAGGCCACCGCCGCGGCCATCAGCCAGTTGCGAAATTGGAACAAACCGAACGCCTCCCCACCCGCATACTAGCGGGCACAAGCGCGCGAGCCTAGCGGCGCGGTGCCGATTCGCAAGCGGAAGAGTCGTCCGCGTCGATCCCCTGTGCATTCCCCGATCCGGCCAGCCATGCCGTTCGTCGAACAGAGGGCTTGGCACTGCGTGCTTGTGGTCTAAGCTGCGGCTGAGATTGCCAAAACCGGGGACCTAATTTCCATGCGCCGTATCGCCCTTGCCTCGCTGATCGCCCTTGCCCTGTCTGCCTGTGCGACCACGCCCAAGGCCGATCTGGCCGCCGCTCCGGCCAGTACCAGCCCGGTGACGCAGCCGCTGCCACCGCAGCCCGCGCCGCTCAGCGATCTGGTCAAGGCGGTCGACATTCCCTATGAAAAATTCACATTGGCCAATGGCCTGACCGTTCTGGTTCACACCGATCGCAAGGCGCCGATCGTGGGGGTCACCACCTATTACCGGGTCGGCTCGAAGCATGAACCCAAGGGCCGCACCGGCTTTGCCCACCTGTTTGAACACCTGATGTTCGGCGGATCGGAAAACGTCCCCAATTTCGACATTCCGCTGGAGGCCGCCGGGTCCACTCCGTCCAATGGCTCGACCTGGTATGACCGGACCAACTATGTCGAAACCGTGCCGACCGGCGCGCTCGATATGACGCTGTTCCTCGAAAGCGACCGGATGGGGCATCTGCTCGGCGCGGTTAGCCAGGACAAGCTCGACAAGCAGCGCGCCGTGGTCAAGAACGAGAAGCGCCAGGGCGATAACGACAGCTACGGTCTGGCCGAATATGCGATCGGCGATGGGCTGTTCCCGGTCGGCCACCCCTATCGCCATTCAACCATCGGTTCGATGGCTGATCTGGACGCAGCTAGCCTGACCGATGTACGCGGCTGGTTCACTGGTAACTATGCCCCGGGCAATGTCGTTATGGTCCTGTCGGGCGATATCGATACTGCCACCGCGCGGCCCTTGGTCGAAAAGTGGTTCGGGGGCATCCCGCGCGGTCCCGAAGTGCGCAAGGTTGAGGCGGGACCAGTAACGCTGGCTGCGCCGGTCAAGCGCGAGATGACCGATCAGGTTCCGCTGACCCGCGTCTACCGCGTCTGGAGCGGCCCCGGCACAAACGAT
>VFKS01000131.1 GCA_009885425.1 Novosphingobium sp. | reverse complement strand
GTGCTTTCGTTGCACCGGCCATGGCCCAGACGGCAGCCCAGCCAGCTGCTGATGAAGCAGCAGACGACAAGATGATCGTCGTCACCGGGTCGCGGATCAAGCAGGACCCCAGCAAGAGCGCGCTGCCGCTGGAAATCATCACCAACGTCGAAATCGAACGCAACGGCATCGCCAATCCCGAAGCGCTCAACATGTTCCTGACTTCCAACGGCAGTGGGGCAGACAACCTTGCGGCCAACTCGGACGTCACCACCGGCGCGCAGCGCGGCACCAACGGGCTGTCTTCGGCCAACTTGCGCGGACAGGGCAGCGGATCGACCCTGATCCTGCTAAATGGCCGCCGGGTTGCGGCCCACGGCCTGTCGGGCGGGGCGGTCGACGTCAACCAGATCCCGTTTGCAGCGATTGACCGGGTCGAAATCCTGAAAGACGGCGCCTCGGCGATCTATGGCACCGATGCGATCGGCGGGGTGATCAACTACGTCACCAAAAAGAGCTTTAAGGGCGTTTCGATCAGCGGTTCGACTGATATCACCGAACAGGGCGGCGGCAATATCTACCGCGTCTCGGGCGTGGCTGGATATGGCGATCTCGATGATGATGGCATCAACATCATGGGCGCCGTATCCTATAGCTGGAACAAGAGGCTGCGCGGCGACCAGCGCGATTTCGTCAACACCAACCAGCCGCTGCGCGGGCTTTCACCCGATACCCGCGGCACCCCGATTGCGACGCTGTTCAATATCGGCACCAATGCTTTCCAGAATCCTACCGGATCGCTGCTGGCAGGACTGACTTTGACCGCTCCCAACGGCGGCAACGCGGCCGCTGGCGGGGTCAACTTCCTTGATCTGCCGGGTGGGGCTGGCTGCGAAAGCATGGACGGCGGGATGGCCTATGATTGGGAGCTGTGGACCTCGCCCAACAACTTTTACGCCTGCGCCTGGGATACCGGCCGCGCAGCCGTGCTGCAGCAGCCGATCGAAACGCTGACCTATTACACCAAGGCAACCGTCAATCTGGGCGGCGGGCATCAGCTTTCGGCCGAACTGACCGGGTCGAGCGCAGACTCGGCCAAGAGCTTCAGCAATGCCCAGCTGTCCGCTAATACCACCAGCCTGCCTTGGGCCTATCCGCTCAACCCGTTGACTGCGACGACTTATAACCAGATCTTCAACTCGCTGCTGGCCGCTTTCCCGGGGAGCGCGGCGACACTGAATTCGCGCTATGGCCGCCCGCTGTCGGGCCGGTGGCGCTGCGTCGCCTGCGGCCCGCGCGAATACCGCACCAATTCCAAGACCCTGCGCGCGATGGTCAACCTCGAAGGTCCGCTGCCGTTTGAAGGCTGGGATTACAAGGTTGGCGCATCGCACGCCGAAAGCGAAACGAGATCGGTGCTGGGTTCGGGCTACTACTATCGCGGCACTCTCGCCAATGGCTCGTCCGACCTGGCGGCACCGATTGCACCCGGTGCGACCACGCCCGGCTTGGTTGGTCTGATCAATTCGGGCATTCTCAACCCGTTCAGCCTGACCCAGACCGATCAGGCGCTGGCCGGATTGCGCTCGATCTCGGCTGAAGGCACAACGCTTTATGGCGGGCGCTATACCGTCAAGGAAATCGACGCGTCGTTTGCCGGGCCGCTGTTCGACCTGCCGGGCGGAACCGTGCAAATGGCGGTCGGGCTCGATTGGCGCCGGGAAACCTACAGCTTCAACGGATCCACGGCAGCAAACGCAAACCAGCCGGTGATCTTCCTGGCCGCGTTTGACAACGTCAACGCGCTGACCCCCAAGACCCGGACGGTCAAGGCCGCCTTCGCCGAAATCGAAGTGCCCTTGCTTGACATCCTGACCGTCACCGGCGCTTTCCGGCTTGATGACTATTCGGGCTTTGGGACCACCACCAATCCCAAGGTGACGTTCAAGTTCACCCCAATGGAATGGCTGATGTTCCGCGGGTCATATTCGACCGGCTTCCGCGTCCCCAGCTTCAACCAGATCTTCAACGGCGTCACGCTCAGCCCCTATTCGGGCAGCGATCTGGCCGATCCGGTCGCCTGCCCCGGCGGCGTGCCGACCAGCGCTTATCTCTCGGGTCTGCCCTGCGCGCAGATCCGGCCCGATATTGCCTCTGGCGGGACGATCGACCTCGGCCCCGAAAAGGCCAAGATGGCCAGCCTTGGCGTAGTCATCCGGCCCAAAGCGGGCTGGAGCCTGTCGGCTGACTGGTGGATGATCAACGTCGATGGCACCATTCAGGACCTCAGCATCACCCAGCTGCTTCAGAACGCTGCGCTGTTCCCGGAACGCTTTATTCGCGATAGCGGTGGCGATATCACCGTGATCGACCGGCGCTGGTTCAATGCCGGTTCGCGGCGTACGCAGGGTGTTGAATTTGCGCTGCGCGGTGGTTTCGACTTGAACGAGGGTAACCGGATCTCGATCGGGATGGACGGATCACTGCTGCTAAAGAAGCGTGAAAAACTGCTGCCCAGCGCCCCGTTCGGTCCAAGCCAGGTCGGTGTGTTCACGCTAACCGGCGATCTTGGCTTGCGCTGGAAGCACAACGCCTGGGTCAG
>VFKS01000006.1 GCA_009885425.1 Novosphingobium sp. | reverse complement strand
GGCAAAATCATGCCCATCACAGCGGGTCACATGCCAACCGGTTGCGGCAAAACGCGCCGGGATGTCTTCACAGGTCGAGAGCGCGGTGTCTCCATCGATTGTGATATCGTTATCGTCCCACAGCACGTTAAGCCGGCCGAGCTTGAAATTGCCCGCCAGGCCAATCGCCTCGTGGTTGATCCCCTCCATCAGACAGCCGTCACCGGCGATCACCCAGGTGTTGTGATCGACCAGGTCATCACCAAACTGCGCGTTGAGGTGGCGTTCGGCCATCGCCATGCCAACCGCCATTGCCACCCCTTGCCCCAGCGGACCGGTAGTGCATTCTATGGCTTCCAGCTCGAAATTTTCGGGATGCCCGGCACAAGGGCTGTGTAGCTGGCGGAAGTTGCGGATATTATCCATCGTCGGCGCGGCATAACCGGTCAGGTGGAGCAGCGAATAGATCAGCATCGAGCCGTGACCGGCCGAAAGCACAAACCGGTCGCGGTCGGGCCATTTGGGTGCGGCAGGATCGAATTTCAGGAACTGCGAATAAAGCACCGTGGCAACGTCGGCCATGCCCATCGGCATCCCGGGGTGGCCCGAATTGGCAGCCTGGACCGCGTCCATCGAAAGCGCGCGAATGGCATTGGCCATGGGCGCGAGGCGAGCGGGGCCAAAGGTCATAGAATCGGGCTCATCGGTATCGGCTCCTGAAAATCGCAGGATGTCGCGGCGATTCGGCGCGTGGTCTCCTTTGCCAAGCCGCCGCCGCCCGTCAAGGCAGCGCACTGGCTTACGCTTCGCAAAGTGGGGGAAATGCCGGTTCCAACACTTTGCCAAGGCGGATTTTTGGGCTAGCCAAGCGAAATGGAAGATAACCGCAGCAGCCGCGCGCTCGCGCGGATAGAGCAGGCGCTCGAACGGATCGAGACCGCAGCGCGCCAGCCAAAACCCGGGTCCGCACCGTCGGGCGCTGCCGATTTTGAGCGGCTGCGAGTTAAGCATGACCGGTTGCAGGCTGCCGTGCAGGATTCGCTGGGGCAACTCGATCTACTGATCGAAGGGACGCAAGGGTGATGCCGCAATGAGCAATGTCACACTGCAAATTGGCGGTCGGTCCTATCTGGTGGCTTGCGCCGAGGGCGAAGAAACCCACGTTGATGCGCTGGGGCGCTTGATCGACGAAAAAGTCCAAACCATCGGCACGGGCCACAACGAGGTTCGCCAGCTGCTGTTTGCGGCATTGTTGCTGGCCGATGAACTGCAGGAAAGCCGCACCCGCGGCGG
>VFKS01000257.1 GCA_009885425.1 Novosphingobium sp. | reverse complement strand
TGCGGGCCTATGACCGGTTTCAGCGGATCACCCTGGGGCGGGACGGCCTGTGGCGGCTGACCCATCCGGAGCAGGCTGCGCGGTTTCGGCTCAATGCCGGGATCATCATAGATAGCGAGATGGTCGATGTCCGGTTCCGTAACGGGCGCTCGCTCGGCCGGGTTGAGGAGAATTTTGCGGCGGGGCTTAGGCCCGGCCAGACGTTCCGCTTTGCTGGGCTCGACTTGGAAGTGGAGGCTATGCGCGATACCGAACTGACAGTCCGCGCGGCCAAAAAGACCGGCCAGATTCCCAGCTATATGGGACAGCGCCTGCCCCTGACCACGCACCTTGCCGAGCGCGTGCAGGCTCTGCTGGCGGACCGGGCCGGCTGGGCGCAGTTTCCCGACGATGTTCGCGAATGGCTCGAAGTGCAGGATTGGCGCTCCGAACTGCCGGGGCCGGGGCGACTGCTGGTGGAAAGCTTTCCCCATGCCGACAAGCATTACACCGTGTTCTATTGCTTCGAAGGTTGGCCCGCGCATCAGTCGCTGGGGATGCTGCTGACCCGGCGGATGGAGCAGCGCGGGCTGGCGCCGATGGGGTTTGTCGCCAACGACTATTCCTTCGCGGTGTGGAGCCTGCGGCCGGTTGACGATCCCGCCGCTCTGCTTTCGCCCGATATTCTTGCCGGCGAGTTCACCGAATGGGTTGAGGATAGCTATCTGCTGCGCCGCGCCTTTCGCGAGGTGGCGGTGATTTCCGGACTGGTCGAGCGCCAGCAGCCGGGTCAGCGCAAAACCGGGCGGCAAGTGACCTTCTCGACCGATTTGATCTACGACGTTCTGCGCAAGCATGAGCCGGGCCATGTCTTGATCGAGGCGGCATGGGCCGATGCGAGGGCGCGGATGACCGACATCGGGCGGCTGGCGGGTCTGCTCGAGCGGGCCGAGCGCGAGGTGCGGCACGTGGTGCTTGATCGGGTCAGTCCACTGGCGGTGCCATTGCTGGTTATGATCGGGCGGGAAAGTCTGCCGCAGGGTTCGGCGGATGACGAGTTGTTACTTGAGGCGGAGGGTCTGGCGAGCGCGGCTATGCGGTTCGACCCGCCGCGCGAGGATGGCGATTGAGCGGAGCTGACCGTGGCATAGAATAAGGGGGCGGATCGCTCCGCCCCCTCGTTCGATTCTCAGTCCAGCGGCCGATCGGCCAGCCGATCAGTTCGTTCCGGCCTTGCCTGCATTCGCAGCCTTGCCGAACACAGCATATTGTTCGTTGCCTACGAAACCGAAGGCCGTGACGCCCGAACCCTTGATGATATTCAGCACCTGAATGGTGGTGTCATAAGGAGCCTGCGCGTCAGGCTGGAACTGCAGTTCCGGTTCCGGATTGATCGCCATGGTCGACTTGAGCAGTCCGACGAGCTGCGAGCTGTTGATCGCAGTGCCGTTCCACAAGATTTCGTTGTTGGGCATAATGACAAGTTTGTTCTTGTCACGCTTGATGATCACTTCCGGCGGAGGAGCCGACGGATTTGGTAGACTGATGTCCACAGCGTGCGTGGCCACCGGGATTGTGATAATAAACATGATGAGCAGAACGAGCATGACGTCGATAAGCGGCGTCGTGTTCATTTCCATCATCGGCTCGCCATCATCGCTGCCGCCTGACATTGACATGGTGGGATACTCCTAAAAATGGGGCCGGTGAAGGCCGCCGCTTAACCGTTGGGATCAACCGGGTTCGAGATGAAGCCGACGGTCGGGTAACCCACGATCTGCACGTTGTAGATCGCACCGGCAACGCAGCGCCACGGGGCGGAAACGTCACCGCGAACGTGAACCTGAGGAACCAGTTCGGGATTGTCCCTGAGGGCTTCAGGACCGCCAGCACGCTTGATGATCGCATCGAGGCGATCATAGGCCTGCTTGGCAAGTTCGTTCGAATCCACCGGGGTGATGTTGTTGAAGTAAATGCGGCACTCGCCACCCAGCGAAGCTCCTTCAAAGCCGGGGTCTCCCGCGCTCCGGCCACCAGCATCGGTTGTGCTGACGGTTAGCAGGAGATTCTCGACCTTGTCCTTCGATTCCTGTGAAGGCATCACAGGAAGCTTGAGCTTCTGGATCGTCTGGATGGCAATCGGAACCGCAATAAGGAAGATGATCAGAAGTACCAGCATCACGTCCACCAGGGGCGTGGTGTTGATATCCGACATCGGCTTTTCCTCGCCGCCGCCTCCCATCGAAACTGCCATGGGCTAATTCCTATCTTTGCTTTTCCTCGGACCCGGGCGGGACATTGGTCCCGGCCCGGTCCGACTGGATACCGGCGCCTGACGCAAGGTCAGGGCGCCGGATGGGCGACTTACTGCTTGGCAGCCGGAGCAGCCGCAGCGGGCTTGGCAGCAGCCTTGGTCGAAACCGAAGGCTTAACCGCACCCTTCGAGCTGATGTTGGCCAGCACGTTGGTCGAGAAGCCAGACAGGATCGAAGCGATCCGCTTGTTGCGGGCTTGTAGGTAGTTGTAAGCAAGCACGGCAGGAACCGCGACCAGCAGGCCGAGCGCGGTCATGATCAGTGCTTCACCAACTGGACCCGCGACCTTGTCGATCGAAGCCGACCCGGCGATACCGATGGCGATCAGCGCGCGATAGATCCCGACCACGGTCCCGAACAGACCGATGAAGGGCGAGGTTGCACCGACCGTCGCGAGGAACGGCAGGCCACCAGCCAGACGGGCGTTGATCGAAGCTTCCGAACGGGCCAGCGAACCGTGCAGCCAGTCATGGGCTTCGGTTGGGTCCATCTTGCTGACCTGATCTTCAGCCTTAAGGCCGTCGTCAACAATCTGGCGCCAGGCGCTGTTCTTGTCGAGCTTGGCGGCGCCTTCGCGGAGCGAGGGAGCGTTCCAGAACGAAGAGTTCCATTCACGGCCTTGCTTCATGATCTTGTTCTGCTCGATCCACTTGGTGATCAGAATGAAGAACGAGCCAAAGGACATCACGCCCAGGATAATCACGGTGGCATAGGCGATGAAACCGCCCTGTTCCAGCGCTTCGGCAAAGCCGAATTTGTTCTGCGGAGCCGCGCCGGCGGCAGCGGTGAGAAGTTCAAAAATCATGCGAAAGTCCTCTCAAGAGAAGTATGTTGAAACTGATTTGACCGCCTAAATTTTGGTTGCAGCGGCTCGAAAACTGAAAATCGAATGTGGTCTTATTCCTTCGGGATCACCCAGCGGACCCGGCTGGAATAGGACCCTGTCGTAGGGTTACCTTCTCCGTCCGTTGCCGGCGCGAACCGCGCGCGGCGCATCACGTTGGAGCAGGTGGCCTGATCGAGGTCGGCACTGCCGCTCGAACTGGTCACATCGCAGCCAGTGGCCCGGCCATCCGTACCCACGGAGACCCGGAAACCGGTGACGCCTTCACGCTCTTCACGCAGCGCACGAGTTGGATAATCGTTGGTGGTTGCCCAGTTGCCAGGGTTACCCTTGGGCTGAGCGTTCTTGGGTGTGAACCGAGGCGGCGGCGGCGGAGCGGCGGCCGGGCCCGGAGGCGCAACAACCAGCACCGGTGGCGCAGGCGGCGGCGGTGTCGTAACCGTGGTGATCGGCGGCGAGACGGTGCTCACGTTGAACTTGGGCGGAGGAGCCACGATCGGAGGCGCTGCAGCCATCTTCTTGGGCGGCGGCGGCGGCTCCTTCTTGGGCTCGTCCTTTTTGATATCGACTGCCGTTACCTTATTGATCACCTTCTTGAACCCTTCATAGGCCAGGCCGGTAACCAGCGCATAGCCAAGGGCCAGGTGCAAAAGGGCAACGACGACAAAGGCGGCAATCCTGTTGCCACTAACTTCTTGGTCAGCGTAAGCCATCCTGACGCATCACTCCTAAAACAGTCCCCCGGGAAACACCCGGACCCAACGCCCAACCCCAAACAAGAATCGTTTGAGGCAGACGCCCAGATTGTAGTTTTCCGCCCTGCGGGTCAATTCAGGAAACCATGCGGGCGTCCCAACGACCACAAGGCCAGAATCGCGAACCTTTTGTTTTTTATTTGGTTCGATTTTTGAAGCTTTAACCGGGTGGCAGGAAAGGCGCAACGCTTTATCGGTTAACCCTCGATTCACCTGTGTTAATGCGAATAAGTGGCATAAAGCCCCACAAATGGTGCCTTTTGGTCAGTTGGCCGGGCCCCAGCAAACTGAGCACCGAGGCACCATGAATACTTTTGATTTTCCGTTTTTGCGTATCTGCACCGGTTTGGCGGCAGTCGTTACAGCCGCTGCCGTTGGGGCTGATTCGCCCGTTCCGGCACCTGCGCCGGCATCTTTGCTCAGCTATGCCGACATCGCCGATCTGACCGATTCGACCCCGCTGGTGATTCGGGCCCAGCCGCGCAAGGTCATCAAGGTCGAGCCCGAACGGGCCCGTGGACTGCGCGCCGGATGGGGCCGGTTCTATGTCGAGGCGCGGACTGAAGCGGTGATCGCGGGTTCGGCCCCGGTTGGCGAGGCGCTGCGCTATCTGGTCGATCTGCCGCTCGATACAAAGGGCAAACCGGCACCGTTCAAGAAGAAGAGCGTTGTGCTGTTTGCCCGGGCGGTGCCGGACCGCCCGGGCGAGCTGCAGTTGGTCAAGCCTGAT
>VFKS01000023.1 GCA_009885425.1 Novosphingobium sp. | reverse complement strand
TTGTCATAGCATTCCAAGCTCCAGTCGGGCTTCGTCGCTCATCTTGGCGGGATCCCATGGTGGATCCCAGACCAGCAGCACTTCGGCATCGCGCACCCCGGGGACCGAGCCAACCCGCAGTTCAACTTCACCCGGCATCGATTCGGCGACCGGACAGTGCGGCGTGGTCAGCGTCATGGTCACCACGACGCCGCTGTTGTCATCAACTTCAACCCCGTAGATCAGCCCCAGATCATAGATATTGACCGGGATCTCGGGATCGAAAATGTCCTTCAGCGCCGCGACCACCGCTTCGTAGAGATCGCCCCCCGGCGCGCCGGGGGCAACGCCTTCGGGCTTGGCAGAAAGGAAGCCTTCAAGGTAGTCGCGCTTGCGCTCGAGCTTGTCGGTCGCCGTTTCCGGGGCAGTCGCGCGCGGCGGCGCGGCCACTTGATCGACTTCCTCGACTGTGAACTTCGCGTCCTGGTTCACCCGAATATCCTCCGTGTCCGTTCGATTCCGCTGAGCAGGGCGGCGATATCGTGCTCGTCCGAATAGATCCCAAAGCTGGCCCGCGCAGTGGCTGGCACGCCGAGGTGGTCCATCAGCGGCTGGGCGCAGAGGTGCCCGGCCCTGATCGCCACCCCGGCTTCGTCCAATATGGTGCCAAGGTCGTGCGGATGCACCCCTTCCATCACAAAAGCGACGATCCCGGCGCTTTCCTCGGGCCCAAACAGGGTAATATCGTTGTGCCTTCGCAGCTCCGCGCGCAGCAGCGCCACCAGCGCGGCCTCATGGCTGTGAATCGCGGCCAGCCCGATTCCGGCGACATAATCTGCCGCCGCGCCAAAACCGATTGCCTCGACAATCGCCGGGGTTCCGGCTTCAAACCGCTGGGGCGCAGGGGCGTAAGTGGTAGCTTCGAAGGTCACCCGATCGATCATCGCCCCGCCGCCTTGCCAAGGCGGCATGGCATCGAGCAGAGCGGCCCGGCCCCAGAGCGCGCCGATCCCGGTCGGCCCGTAGAGCTTGTGCGCCGAAAATGCATAGAAATCGCAATCCAGCGCCGCAACGTCGATCGGCAGCCGGGCAACCGCCTGACAACCATCGAGCAACAATTTGGCCCCGACCCGGTGCGCCAGCGTCACCGCGCGCGGCACGTCGAGAATTGAGCCGAGCACGTTCGAAACGTGCGCGAAGGAGACCATCGTGTGTTCGCGCGTCAGCATCGCTTCGGCCGCATCCAGATCGATTTGGCCATCGGCAGTCAGCGGGCAGACATCAACCTGCCACCCGGCCAATTGCCACGGCACGATATTCGAATGGTGTTCCAGCACCGACAGCAGCACCCGGCCCTTAGCGGGATACTGATAGGCCACCAGATTGATCGCTTCGGTCGCGCCGCGAGTGAAGACCAGTTCGTCCGCCGGGGCGCCGATCAGCGCGGCCACTTTCGCCCGCGCCGCTTCAAACGCCAGCGTCATGTTCGCGCTGCGCGAATAAACCCCGCGGTGGACCGTGGCATAGTCGCGGCCCATGGCAGCGGTGCAGGCGTCGATCACGACTTGCGGTTTTTGCGC
>VFKS01000238.1 GCA_009885425.1 Novosphingobium sp. | reverse complement strand
TTGAACAGGCCCAGCGCCAAGGCGATCTCGCCAAGGCCGGGGAGCTGTCCTACGGCACGATCCCGGCGCTCGAAAAGCAACTGGGCGAAGCCCAGGGCCAGGCCGAAAACGCCTTGCTGCGCGAGGAAGTGACCGCCGAAGACATCGCCTCGGTCGTCGCCAAATGGACCGGGGTTCCGGTTGAGCGGATGCTGCAGGGCGAGCGCGAGAAGCTGCTCAAGATGGAAGATACGATCGGCAAACGGGTGATCGGTCAGGCCGATGCAGTTGTCGCGGTCTCAAAGGCCGTCCGCCGCGCGCGGGCGGGTTTGCAAGATCCGAACCGGCCGTTGGGCTCGTTCCTGTTCCTCGGCCCCACGGGCGTCGGCAAGACCGAGCTGACCAAGGCGCTGGCCGGGTTCCTGTTCGATGATGACACCGCAATGGTCCGGATCGACATGAGCGAGTTCATGGAGAAGCATTCGGTCAGCCGCCTGATCGGCGCACCGCCCGGCTATGTCGGCTATGACGAGGGCGGCGTGCTGACCGAAGCGGTGCGGCGCCGGCCCTATCAGGTGGTGCTGTTTGACGAGGTCGAAAAGGCCCACCCGGACGTGTTCAACGTGCTGCTCCAGGTGCTCGATGATGGGCGGCTGACCGATGGGCAGGGGCGGCAGGTTGATTTCACCAACACCCTGATCATCCTGACCAGCAATCTTGGCAGTCAGTATCTTGCCAATCTGGAAGAAGGGCAGGACGTTGACAGCGTCGAGCCGCAGGTGATGGAGATTGTGCGCGGGCATTTCCGCCCTGAGTTCCTCAACCGGTTGGACGAGATTATCCTGTTCCACCGGCTGGGCGAGGAGCACATGGCCCCGATCGTCGAAATTCAGGTCGGGCGGGTGCAGGGCTTGCTCAAAGACCGCAAGATTGTGCTGCACCTCAGCGATGCGGCCAAGCGCTGGCTGGGCCGGGTCGGTTACGATCCGGTCTATGGTGCGCGGCCGCTCAAGCGCGCGGTGCAGCGGTACTTGCAGGACCCGCTGGCGGAAAAGCTGCTCGGCGGGGAGGTGCCCGATGGTTCGAACGTCAAGATAGACGAGGGCGATGGGGCATTGGTGATGGTGGTTAGCTGATCCACTCAATCCTCCCCCTTCGGGGGAGGTGCCGAGCAAAGCGAGGCGGTGGGGGCCTGGCCCAACGTGCCCCCTCCGTCAGCCCTCCGGGCTGCCACCTCCCCCATAGGGGGAGGATCATAGAAACAAAAAAGGGCGGTGTGGTTTCCCACACCGCCCTGTTTGTTTGGCTTTGCGCCTCAGGCTTAGAAGTTAGCTTTGAAGCCTGCGTAGAAGAACGAACCGTAGGTGTCATACGGATCGCCACCGGCGGTTCCGAGCAGGCCGAACGGCGGCTTCTTGTTCATCAGGTTGTCCACGCCGACGTAGAAGTTGTACTTCTTGTCAGCGGTTTTAAAGTTCACCCGCATGCTGTGATAAATCACGCCTGGAGAGTAAACGTATTCGCTGAAGTCAGCATTCTGCGGATCGAGGATCGCCAGCTGGCCCGGGGTGCAGGTCCGGCCCGAAGTGCCGGTGATGCCGGTGGTCGGGCACAGGCCGGTGTACTGATGCTGGGTCTCCCAGCTGGACACGGAGAGCGTTTGCTTCCCAGTATAACGGGCCGAGTACGAGATATCGACTGGTCCGAAATCATAGTTGAGCGAGAAGTTGGCGGCCCACAATGGATCGCCCAATTCGCCCAGCTGGCGGTTCGGCAGGTCTGGACGGGTCGGATCGACATAGTTGTCAAGCAGGGTCACCCGGGTTGCGATTCCGCGCAGGGTGATCTTGTGGCCGTTGTCGAAAGTCTTGCGATACGAGATATCGACATCGAAACCTTCGGTTTTCTGCTTGGCAAAG
>VFKS01000224.1 GCA_009885425.1 Novosphingobium sp. | reverse complement strand
GTGGTGTTCCTGTCGGGGCGGCCCCTGTTCGCGGGGCCGCTGTTGAACAAGGCCGATGCCTTCGTCGCGGCATGGCTGCCGGGCACCCAGGGTGCAGGTGTGGCCGACGTGCTGATCGCCGCTGCCAATGGCCAATCGCCGCGGGTCTTTACCGGCAAGCTGCCTTTTGCCTGGCCCGCCGATGCCCGTTCGCCGATGGATGCCCCGCTGTTTCCGGTCGGCTACGGGCTCAGCTATGGCCAGCGCAGCCAAGTTGGCCGGGTCAACGAAGATCCCCGGCTCGACCTTTCGGCGTTTGACAATACCGCGATCTTTTTCCTGCGCGGCAAAGCCCCGGCGCCGTGGTTCTTTTCCAACGATGGATCGATCACCAGCCGCGCGGTTGACCTGACCGCGCAAGAAGATGCCCGCCAGTTCAGCTGGAACGGGCCGGGCAGCTTTGCGATCCAGGGCAATCCGGTGAACCTGGCAGCTAAAGCCGAGCAAGGCGCTGAGCTGCAAATCGAATGGCGGATTGACCGGCTGGGCGCTGGCCCGGTTCAGCTCTCGCTCGGCGGTGCCAAGCTCGACCTCAGCAAGACAGTGCGCGCGGCGAAATCGGGCAAACTGATCGAGACCCGGATCGCGCTGCGTTGCTTCAAGACTGCTGGTGCGGACCTGTCTGCAGTCGGCGAGCCACTGAAACTGACCGCAGCGCGCGGATTCACCGCGACCTTGCGCAGTGTCCGGATTGTGGATCGAGCAGGGCGGGCTCCCTGCCCGGCTGCTGTCCGCTAAACATCAGGAAGCCCAGCTTTCCTGCTGGCGGAGACGGAGAGATTCGAACTCTCGGTACCGAGTTATCAGTACGACGGTTTAGCAAACCGTTGGTTTCAGCCACTCACCCACGTCTCCGGATCGCAGCAGCGAAGGGCGCCTATAGCGGGGGGTATGGCGCGCGGCAAGAGGCAGTTGCCGGGGAATTTTCGCTGGCTTTCGGCGCACGGACGACTCGGCTGGCCGCAAAACCGACTCGCCCTGTCGCCGGTTCATTGCCGGGCAATCTGCCATCGATTCAGATAGGCGCTCCAGCTGGAAGGATATGGCAATGATCGTCGGTATAACTCGTGGTGCGCGCGCTGCGCTTATCTCGGTTTTGGGGGCGGCGGCTTTGATCGGTTCGGGCGCCGCGCCGGCACAGGTCCAGCCGGTCGACCCCGATCGCGCCATCGACGGAGACCTCTCGGCCCCCAAAGGATCGCCCAGCCCAGCCCCAAGCCCGCAGCCGACCATCACGGCGTCGAGCGTGTCCGATGCACCCGAACCGGTCCCCGGCGCAAGCCAAGCGGCGGCTGCTCCCGCCACTCCCGCCAGCAGCAGCGCGACCTATCAAGAAGACGATCTGATCGGCGCCGCCGAGGGCGTATTCGGCAAAGGCGCGGCGGGCCTCGCCGGAATTATCCAGGACCTGCTCAAGAAGCAGGGCGAACCCAACGGCTATATCACCGGGCGCGAGGGCGGCGGCGCGCTGGTAATTGGCGTGCGCTATGGCTCGGGCACTTTGCACCACAAGATCGAGGGCGAACGCCCGGTGTACTGGACCGGACCGTCAATCGGGTTCGACGTTGGGGCCAATGCAGCCAGCACGTTCGTACTGGTTTACAACCTTTACGATACCGAGAGCCTGTACCGGAAGCGGTTCGCAGCGGGCGAGGGGCAGGCCTATCTGGTCGGCGGGTTCAACGTTGCCTATCTGCGCAAAGGTGATGTGGTGCTGATCCCGATCCGGGTGGGAGCTGGCCTGCGGCTGGGGGTCAACGCCGGTTACATGAAGTTCTCGAAGAAGCAGACCTGGCTGCCGTTTTGAGGGTGTGGTCAAGCTGAAAATTCGCTAAAGCGCAGAGCGATCAAGCGTTTGGAGGGGATCGAAATGCGATTCGGATTGGCTCTGACGGCACTGGCGTTGGCATCGTGTGGCGGCTTGACGCAGGTTGCGGCGCAGACTCGAGCCGCTGCGCCAGCGCGGGTCCATCCCGCCGCGCATAAGGCTGCTTGCGATGAAATGGTTGCCGAGCTGACGCCTGAGACTGATATTGCCCAGCAGACCGACCGGCTAATCAGCACCATGCTGTCTGAAATGACTCGCACTGATCCCGGTTTTGCCGAGATGGAGAGCGACTATCCCGGACTTTCGGTGGCCATGGCCACGGCACTTCGCCCGATCATGCTGCGGGTCGCCTATCAAACGCTGCCGCAATACCGGGCCGAACTGTCGCAGATGTATCAGGACAATCTGACGGCCGAAGAGGCCCGCCAAGTGACGGCGATGCTGCGCACACCCGAATGGCGCAGCTTTCGGAAAAAGGCGGCGGCTCAGGCCGAGTACAAGTCGACAGTGGGGGCGCTGTTGCGCGAAGAAGATGCCTCGGTCGCCAGCACCAACGCGGACCGTCGTAGCACGGCCCGCCAGATGGCCGATGGCGTGACCCCCGCTGAGCTTAGCGCGATCAAGACATTCTTCAGTTCGCCGCTCGGGCGCAAATTCATGGCGCTGAGCCCCAAGAAGCAGGCGATCGAGTTGAAGTGGTTCAACTATTCGCCGCCCGGACTGGAGCAAGAAGTGCTCGTCACACTACTCGACGCGATGGTCCAGCACATTGCTAAAACCGATCCCGAGACCGCCGCGATGATGCGCAGCTCCTTGGAGGCGGACGGCAAGCTGCCGAAGAAGAAAAACTAGAGCGCTTCGGTTGCAGGAAGCGGAGGGGCTGCAGCCTCGTCCCGCCCTGCCGGGCGAAAGCCGTGCATTCCCATCCACCATTGCAGCGCAATGATCGCGCCTTTGGCGGGCTGCAGCAGGGCGAGCATCAAGGCTCCGGCCAGCACCATCGCCAGCGCGATCTTGGCGCCCATGGTGAGCGCCGCGCTGCCGCCGATCACGATCAACATCGGGGCGATCAAGTGGCCGGTCAGGATGATCGAAACATAAGGCGGAAAATCGTCGGCCTGATGCAGGGTCCAGTCCTGCTGGCACGATGGGCACTGGGCTACCGGCTTAAGGTATTTGCCGAACAACCGGGCCTGGCCGCAACGCGGGCATTGCCCCTTGATCCCGCGCCACAGCGCACCGGAGAGCTTCGCGGGTAGATCGAGACTGAGCGTTGGTTGGGGCATGCTCCGTGCCATGGGCCGGTCAAGCCCGCCAATCAAGCACGATCCGTGCAATTCTACGCTTGCCCCGGTGCAGGAGCGAAGGTTAAGGGCCCCATCATGCTCAACACCCTTGCACAACAACCCGCCGATGCGCTGCTCGCGCTGATCAAGCTTTATGGTGACGATCCCCGGACCGACAAGATCGATCTGGGCGTAGGCGTCTATCGCACCGGACAGGGAGCGACCCCGGTGTTCGGCGCGATCAAGGCGGCCGAGCAGCTGCTGGTCGATACGCAGGATTCGAAAAGTTACCTCGGCCCCGAAGGCGACATGGGCTTTGTCCACGCACTGATGCCCTACATCTTCGGCCAGGTTGATCCGACCATGCAGGGCCGGATCGAAGGGATGCAGACCCCCGGCGGCACCGGCGGGGTCCGGCTGGCGATTGCCCTGGCGAAGAAAGCCGGTTGTCCGCGGGTCTGGATGGGCACGCCGAGCTGGCCTAACCATGCCCAGATCTTTGCCGATCTGGCATTGCCGTTTCAGCCTTTCAACCACGCGGCCCGGGACGGGACGGTCGATATGGACGCACTGCGCGGTGCGATTGCCGCTGCCGATCCCGGCGATGCGATCTTGCTCCACGGCTGTTGCCACAACCCGACCGGGATCGATTACAGCCCGGCCCAGTGGGATGAAATCGCCGCTTTGATCGCCGCCAAGGGCCTGCTTCCGATCATCGATCTGGCCTATCAGGGGCTGGGTGAAGGGATGGAAGAAGACGCCTATGGCCTGCGCGCGGTTCTAGCCAAGGTGCCAGAAGCGCTGGTGGCCTATTCGTGCGACAAGAACTTCGGGATGTACCGCGACCGGGTCGGCGCGGTCTATGCCATGGTTGCGGACCCGGCGACGCTGCCGGTGGTGCTGTCCAACGGCGCCACATTGGCCCGCGCGGCCTGGTCGATGCCGCCCGATCACGGCGCGGCAGCAGTACGGATCATCCTCAACGATCCGGCGCTGACTGCGCTGTGGCAGGACGAGCTGGATTCGATGCGCACCCGGATGCGGCAAGTCCGCGCAAGGCTGGCCGAGGCCGGCGTGCAGGGCGGGGTCGATTTTACACAATTGGGCAGTCAGAACGGCCTGTTCTCGGTCCTGCCATTGACCAGCGAGCAGATCCTGACGCTCCGCCGTGATCATGCCATCTATATGGCGGGATCGGGCCGGATCAACGCGGCTGGGTTGACGATGGCCAACATCGACAAGTTCATCTCCGCTGTTGCGGCGGTGAATGCCTGACGATGGACCGCCAGCCGGTCCTTGAGGGGGAGCGGCTGCTGCTGCGGCCGCTGCGTGCAGATGATTGGGAGGCGTTGTTCGCAGTCGCCAGTGATCCGGAAATCTGGGCAATCCACCCGCAGCATGATCGTTGGCAGGAACCGGTCTTTCGGGCCTATTTCGCCGACGCCTTGAAACAGGGCGGGGCCTTGGTGGTAATCGACAAGACCAACGGCGCGATCATCGGTTCTTCGCGGATGCAGGCCCACGATCCAGCCGATGGCGGCTCGGTCGAGATCGGCTGGACTTTCCTCGCCCGCAGCCACTGGGGCGGCTCCTTTAACCGCGAGATGAAACGACTGATGCTGGGTCATGCTCTGAAGTTCGTCGAACGGGTCGATTTTCGCGTGGGTGAGGGCAACCTGCGCTCGCGCCGTGCGATGGAGAAGATCGGCGGACGGCTGAGCGACCGCAGCGATATCGTCGATACCGCGAGTGGACCGGTGAGGCACGTGGTCTACGAAATTACGAGGGATAGCTTTGCCGACGGGCCACTTAAACTGCCCTAATTCATGCGCCAAAGGTAGGTGATGTCAGGCATCTTCTCCTCATTGCGTTCGCCATCGGTCAGTTCCTCGATCACGAACCCGAACCGCTCATAGAAGGCGCGCGCTCGGGCGTTCGATTGGAAGGTATAGAGCCGCAGCTCGCTTTGCTGTTGCTGGACAAAAGTCAGCAGCAGACTGCCAATCCCACACCGCAACCGTTCGGGCAGAACATAAAGATGATCGATCCAGCCGGGCTGGAAAGCGATGAATCCGACCATGTCTGCGCCTTCGAAAGCCCCCCAGGCCTCGTTCTCGACCAGCACTGTGAAACGGTGGAATTCCAGATCCTCAGCAGGGGTATGCAGGCTTATGTCATAGCCCGTGATCAGCGCACCGCTTGCCCGATGAATTGGTGCGGTCAGCCGGGCATGTTCGGTTGATAATGGTCGGAGTTCAACCATGATCGCTTAACCTCTGAGGCTTTGCATCCGCTGCAG
>VFKS01000513.1 GCA_009885425.1 Novosphingobium sp. | reverse complement strand
GTCTTGCTGAGCGCTTCGGCCATGGCATCGGCGGCAGGCTGCATCAGCGGGCAATGGAACGGAGCGGATACCGGCAGAATCACCCCGCGCTTGATCTCGAAATCCTTGACCATCGCCACTACGCGTTCAATCGCAGCCTTGTGGCCCGACAGCACGACCTGCCCCGGATCGTTGTCATTCGCGACAGTGCAAACTTCGCCCTCAGCGGCCGCATCGGCCAGCGCCTGCGCCTTGGCCAGGTCAGCGCCGAGCAGCGCACACATCGCACCCACGCCGACTGGCACCGCAGCCTGCATCGCCTGCCCGCGCAGCTTTAAAAGCCGCGCGGTATCGGCCAGCGAAAAGGCGCCAGCTGCACACAGCGCGCTGTATTCGCCCAGGCTGTGCCCAGCGACGAAATCGGCCTTGTCGGCCAGCGAGATCCCGCCTTCCTTCTCGAGCACCCGCAGCACCGCGATCGAATGGGCCATGATCGCCGGCTGGGCGTTTTCGGTAAGGGTCAGCGCATCATCCGGCCCTTCGGCCATGATGCGGAACAGCTTTTGCCCGAGCGCGTCATCGACTTCCTGAAACACTTCGCGCGCGGCCGGGCTAGCTGCTGCCAGTTCCACACCCATGCCGACCTTTTGGCTGCCCTGCCCCGGAAATACGAACGCTCTCATCCCCAAACTCCCTTTTGCGGACCCGCGCCTATTACCCGGCAAAGCTGCGGGCAAGTCCGAACGGCACAATTGTGTTGTCGGCATCATGGCCGATATCCGCCCGGCCGAGAAAGGGTATGGCGTGCCGCGCGCACCAATGCTGCGCTATTTCCTCAGCGCTCTGGCCGAATTCGACCTCATTGACTGGAACATCGCTGACCCGGCCTAGCCGCAGCCCAGCGATCCCGCCCAGATGTGCGGTGACATGGAAGAACAACCGGTCGACGGCATAGTCATGCTCGCTGACTTCCTCGACCAACACCACGTGCCCGGCCAGCCCCGGCATCAGCGGGGTGCCGCACAGCATCGCCAGTGTAATCAGGTTGAACGCCGCCGTGGGCCGGTGATCCAACCCCGGTTCAAGCCCGGCATTGTCCCCGGCCATGAACGCCAGCACCCGCCGCACTGCCGCGTCGCCGCCATCACGCCGGGCATCCGCTGGCATAGCGCAATGGACCGGGCGTCCGATCTTGCGGTGATAAAGCCCGCCGAGCAGGTAGCCGCCATCCGAATAGCCCAAAAACGCCTTGTCCTGCGCGGCATGATCGAACCGCGCAATCGCGTCCTCGGCAATCCGGTTGGAGCCATAGCCGCCGCGCGCGAACCACACCGCGTCAAAAGCGGGATCG
>VFKS01000485.1 GCA_009885425.1 Novosphingobium sp. | reverse complement strand
TGGTGATCTGGGACGGCGATCCGCTGGAAGTGACCAGCGGCGTGACCATGGTGTTCATCGATGGCGTCGAACAGCCGCTGAAGGACCACCAGACCCGCCTGCGCGATCGTTACAAGGGTTCACCCAGCGAAGGCGCGCTGCCCAAGGCTTACGACTGGTAGGCCTGCCTCCGCGATTTCCGGTTGCAATTGGGTTTCGATCTGCTACCTATGTTGACGCCGTCAACATAGGGGTTGTTTCATGGACAACGCATTGGTTTCGCTGATTGCTGCCGCCACCGCATTTGTCGGCAGCCATTTCGCGCTGTCGCACCCGCTGCGTGCGTCGTTGGTGCGGCTGACAGGGGAGAAGGCGTTTCCCGCGCTGTACTCGCTGGTCGCCTTTGCCACGTTCGGCTGGTTGGTGATGGCCTTTCGCGCCGTCCCGCCTGCCGCGCCGTTGTGGGATGGTTTCGCCAACGGGCCGTGGATCGCCGCGACGCTGCTGATGCTGCCCGGCTCGGTGTTGTTGATCGGCTCGTTCCTGGGCAATCCGGCGCTGCCTGCACCCGGCGCGGCGGCGCTCGCCGCCAAAGGCCCGCATGGCGTGTTTTTCGTGACCCGCCACCCGATGATGTGGTCCTTCGCGCTGTGGAGCGCCGCGCACGTGCTGGTCAGCCCGACCCCGCGGGTGATCGTACTCAGCCTCGCCGTGGCGTTCCTCGCACTGGTCGGCGCGCATATGCAGGACCGCAAGAAGGAAGTGCTGATGGGTAATGCATGGAAAGGTTGGGAAGGGCGGACCAGCTACTGGCCCAAGCTGGGCGGGCTGGGCAAGGCCGGGGCTGTGCCATGGCTGGGCGGCACCGCGCTGTGGCTCGCCGCGACTTGGGCCCACGGCTGGCTGATCGCGATGCCCGCCGGGGTGTGGCGGTGGTTTTGACCGGCCGTGATTAACCTAGCGCGCCCGCCTCAATCGCTTCCTTGACGCATCCGTTGAGGAGCGTTTCGTCTGCCGTAATGGGAATGACGAGATATTCCCACTTCAATGCGTCTGCTTTCAAGCCCGCCTCAAGCCCAAGCTTGTCACTGGTTTTGATCCAATAGGTATAGATTGCCTTGGCTTTGCGTTGAGATTCGCGGTCAGGGTTCGCGATCATCGGAAGCATTTGAGTGTGAACACGGCAGGTAGCCGCATGTTTGAAACGGGTTCTGACTTCCTGCGGAAGCGCTTCAGCTGCGAGTAAAGCGGTAACGAAACTAATTATCATCAGCAGAACTCTTCCCTAAGCCCGCGCCTCTTCCACCCCAGCACTGTTATGCCGCAGCGCTTTCAGCACGCAGTCGACGATGCCGCCAGCATTCAGCCCCGCAAGGTCGTATTGCTTATCCGGCGCATCGTGGTCCTGGAACACATCGGGCAGGCGCAGGGTGCGGATTTTTAGGCCGGCATCGGTCAGGCCTTCGTCGCTGGCCATGGTCAGCACGTGGGCGCCAAGCCCGCCGATGCTGCCTTCCTCAACCGTCACGATCACTTCGTGGGTCGCCATCAGCTGGCGGATCAGCGCGGTGTCGAGCGGCTTGGCAAAGCGCAAATCGGCGACTGTGGTCGAAAGCCCCTTGGCCTCAAGCTGCTCCGCCGCTTTCAACGCTTCGGCCAGCCGCGTGCCCAGCGACAGGACGGCGACTTTGCTGCCGTGCTTGACGATCCGGCCCTTACCAATCTCCAGCGCGATCGGCTCTGCAGGCATTTCCACCCCGGTGCCGTTGCCGCGCGGATAACGGAACGCAATTGGCCCGCTGTCATGCAGCGCGGCGGTATAGGTCATGTGGACCAGTTCAGCCTCGTCCGCAGCTGCCATCACCACGAAGTTGGGCAGGCTGGCGAGGTACGTGATGTCAAACGAACCGGCGTGGGTCGCGCCGTCGGCGCCGACCAGGCCCGCGCGGTCAATCGCAAAGCGGACCGGCAGGTTCTGGATCGCCACATCGTGGACCACCTGATCATAGGCCCGCTGGAGAAAGGTGGAATAGATCGCGCAGAACGGGCGCATTCCTTGCGCGGCGAGGCCAGCGGCAAAGGTCACCCCATGCTGTTCGGCAATCCCGACGTCAAACGCGCGGGTGGGGTGGGCCTTGGCAAACTTGTCGACTCCGGTGCCGCTCGGCATGGCGGCGGTTATGGCGCAAATCAGCGGATCGCTATCGGCCAGCTTGGCCAGCGTTTCGCCGAATACGTTCTGATAGGCCGGAGCCGCGGCCACTGCCTTGACCTGTTGGCCGGTGATCACGTCGAATTTCTGCACGCCATGGTACTTGTCAGAGCTGGCCTCTGCGGGCGCATAGCCTTTGCCCTTTTGGGTCACGACGTGGATCAGGCATGGGCCCTCGGCAGCATCGCGGACGTTTTCGAGGATCGGGACCAATTGGTCGATATTGTGGCCATCGATTGGCCCGACGTAATAGAACCCAAGTTCCTCAAACAGCGTCCCGCCCATCGCCATCCCGCGAGCGAATTCGTCGGTCTTTTTCGCGGCCTTGTGCAGCGGTTCGGGCAAGCGGCGCGAGATTCGCCGGGCGATATCGCGCAGTTGCAGGAACGGCCGCGAGGAGACCAGCCGGGCGAGATAGGCCGATAGCCCGCCAACCGGCGGCGCGATCGACATATCGTTATCATTCAGGATCACGATCAGGCGGTTGCCGGCCGCCGCCGCGTTGTTCATCGCCTCATAGGCCATGCCCGCGCTCATCGCGCCGTCGCCGATCACTGCGATGCCCTTGCCCGGGGTGCCCGCCAGCTTGTTGGCGATGGCAAAGCCCAATGCGGCCGAGATCGAGGTCGAGCTGTGGGCCGCGCCAAACGGATCGTATTCGCTCTCGCTGCGCTTGGTAAAGCCTGACAGGCCCCCGCCGCTGCGCAGCGTGCGAATCCGGTCCCGCCGCCCGGTGATGATCTTGTGCGGATAGGCCTGATGGCCGACATCCCAGATCAGCCGGTCATCGGGGGTGTTGAAGACATAATGGATCGCCACGGTCAGTTCGACCACGCCCAGGCCCGAGCCGAGGTGGCCGCCGGTCGTGCCGACGGCGGAAATCATCTCGCTGCGCAGTTCGTCCGCCAGCTGGCGCAATTGGCCAGGCGCCAGTGCGCGCAGATCGGCGGGAACATCGACAGTATCGAGCAGCGGAGTTGCCGGATTGGAGCTCATGGCAATGGCCTTACACGCTGGTTTCAATCGTGTCGATTGTGACTAAGGTGAAGAAATTCTGCAAGATTGATGGAGAAGCCCATGTCCCTGCCCACCGCCGCTCAGCCGGTCGTTTTCGTCCATACCGCGAACCGGGCCCGGGCCGTGCCGTTTTACCGCGATGTGCTGGGGCTGCGGCTGATGGGCGAGGATGCTCACGCCGCGACTTTTGATCTGGGTAACCGCACCCCCTTGCGGCTGACCGACGTGCCCAATCACCGCGGATCGGGCCCCACGGTGCTAGGCTGGCACGTGACAGATCTGGCCGCCGCAATGGCTGGGTTGCGGGCCAAGGGCGCAGAGTTCCAGATTTTTGAGGGTTTTGGGCAAGACGCTGGCGGAGTCTGGGCCTCGCCCGATGGCGGCGCCAAAGTGGCCTGGTTCAATGACCCTGACGGCAATGGGCTGAGCCTGACCCAGATCGGCTGAGACCCGTGATACCTGACCTGACGCACCGATTGGCAACCCGCAGCGACATCCCGGCGATTTCGCGAATCATGGAGCGTGCCATTGCTGAACTGCAGCGACCGTTCCTCTCAGCAGAGCAAATCGCTGCCAGTCACCTGAGCATGGGTCTGGATACCCAGCTGATCGATGACGGCACCTATTTCCTGATCGAGCGGGAAGGAACTGCTGCCGGGTGCGGGGGATGGAGTAGGCGCGCGACTCTCTATGGCGGGAACCACGCGACCGCGCTGCGGGACAATCGCCTGCTCGATCCTGCAACTGAGGCGGCACGGATACGGGCGATGTACACCGATCCAGACTTTGTTCGGCAAGGGATCGGACGCGTTATTCTGGAACTGTGTGAAACGGCGGCCCGTCAGGCCGGTTTCAAGCGGCTCGAAATGATGGCGACCCGCGCAGGCGAGCCGCTATACCTCGCGTGCGGCTATCAGGTGATCAAGCAAGTTGATCGAATGGCGGAGAACGGGGTCGCGGTGCCGGGGGCGGTAATGGGCAAGCCGCTTTAGTTACAATCGCTGCAAATCCCGCGCAGCTCAACCACCGGGCGGATATCAGCGAACCCGGCCTGCTTTGCGGCATCGACCAACGCGCCGGTCAGGCTGTCATCGTCGAGGTGGGTCGCCCGGCCGCACGAATCGCAGATCAGGAAGATGCAGTCGTGGCGGCAGCCGGGGTGCGGGTTGGCGATATAGGCGTTGGCGCTTTCGATCCGGCGGGCAAGGTTGCTGGCGACGAACAGATCGAGGATCCGATAGACCGAATTGGCCGCAACTCGTTTGCCGCGGGCATTCGAAACCGCTTCGGCGATGTCATAGGCCGAGGCCGGGCGCGGCTGGGCCGACAAGGCCTCGAACACTTCGGCGCGCATTCCGGTCCATTGCTCGCCGGCGTCGGTCAATGCCTTGGCGGCTTCTTCGATCAGGCTTTGCCCGGTCGGTTCATGATGGTGGTGGTGTGCGCTGGCCATGACAGCGATATAGGCGCGCAGCCGCCAAACGGCAAATTCAGCGTTGCGATAGCTCGGCCGGAGATACCAAAGTAAGGTCGGGCATCACCGTCGCGGCCTGCGCCTGCGGGATCACGCCCTGATCCGGGCGCTGAGTCATCGCCGCACCGAGCGCCAGCGCACCAAGCACAAAGCCCACAGCGAACGAACGGTACAGATCGGCTTTGAACAGGCCCATGGGGGAATCACTCGGTTAAGGGTTTCGCTTGACCGCCCTCGTGCAGAAAAGGTCCTTACCGTCTAGTGAATGGCCGGGTTATTTTCGGTTCATCGCGCCGAATGGAAGGAGCGGTGCGGTGAATGGTTCGCCTCAATGCCGGAAGTGCCGCATCCCGGTGAACACCATTGCCAGGCCCGCTTCGTTCGCGGCGGCGATGACTTCGGCGTCGCGCATTGATCCGCCTGGCTGGATGACGGCGGTGGCACCGGCTTCAGCGGCCGCCAGCAGACCATCGGCGAAGGGGAAGAACGCGTCTGAGGCAACCGCGCTGCCATAGGTGCGCGGGGCGGCCCAGCCGAATTTCTCGGCGGCTTCGGCGGCCTTCAGCGCGGCAATCCGGCTCGAATCGCGGCGGTTCATCTGGCCAGCACCAATCCCGGCGGTGATCCCGTCCTTGGCATAGACAATCGCGTTCGATTTCACGTGGCGCGCGACGGTCCAGGCAAACAGGCAGTCTTGCAGCTCCTGCTCGCTCGGCGCGCGGCTGGTCACCACTTTGAGGTCAGCCAGCGTGATCGCGCCATTGTCGCGGGTCTGGACCAGCAAGCCGCCAGTGATCGGCTTGACCTGCAATCCGCCGCGGCGCGGATCGGGCAGGGTTCCGGTCAGCAGCAATCGCAGGTTCTTCTTGGCGGAGAAGACGGCAATCGCAGCTTCATCGGCGTCGGGCGCGACCACCACTTCGGTGAAGATTGCGCAGATTGCTTCGGCCGTCGGGCCGTCCAGCGGGACATTGACCGCAACGATACCGCCGAACGCCGAAACATCATCACAAGCCAATGCACCTTGCCAGGCTTCGAGCAGGCTGTTTGCTTGCGCCACGCCGCAGGGATTGGCGTGCTTGACGATCACCACGGCCGGAGCCTGCCCGCGAAACTCAGCGCACAGTTCCAGCGCAGCATCGGCATCGGCCAGATTGTTGTAGGACAGCTCCTTGCCCTGCACTTGCCGGGCCTGCGCGATCCCGGCCCCGTGCGGGCCTTTGGGAATGTACAGCGCGGCGCGTTGGTGCGGGTTTTCACCATAGCGCAGCTCTTCGGCCCGCGCGCCCATAATGGCCAGTGTTTCGGGGAACAGTTGCTGCTGGTCGGCAAAGGCGAACCACTGGCTGATCATCGCATCATAGCTGGCAGTTGCGGCAAAAGCGCGCGCGGCCATCAGCTTGCGGAATTCATAGCTGGTAGCGCCATCGTGGGTCTCCAGCTCGGCCAGCAGCCCGGCGTAGTCAGCCGGATCAGTGACAATCGTCACGAAGGCATGGTTCTTGGCCGCCGAGCGGACCATGCTGGGGCCGCCGATGTCGATATTCTCGATCACCTCGTCGCGGCCCGCGCCTTTCATAACAGTTGCTTCAAACGGGTAGAGGTTGACCACCACCAGATCAATTGCACCGATGCCGTGTGCTTCCATCGCGGCCGCGTGTTCGGGATTATCGCGCACCGCCAGCAAGCCGCCGTGGACCTTGGGATGCAGCGTCTTGACCCGCCCGTCCATCATCTCGGGAAAGCCGGTCAGCTCCGAAATGTCCATGACCGTAAGGCCCGCATCGCGCAGTGCCTTGGCGGTCCCGCCGGTCGAGACCAGTTCCACTCCGCGCGCCGCCAGCGCCGCGCCCAGTTCAACCAGCCCGGCCTTGTCCGACACCGAAAGCAAGGCTCGGCGGATCGTTACGTCAGTCATTGAATGCTATCCCATTTTCTTCAGTAGCCAGGCAAAGTTGCCCCCGCCGCGCGACACCAGCCCGTGGATCACCAGTTGCTGGATCGGCTGCGGGCGGCCCTGCCCATCGGCCCAGATGCTTTCCTCGATCGACAACTGCCCTTCGCCGCCAACCCGGAACTGCCAATAGCTGCCATCGGCCAGCGCGAGCCCGGCGCCGTGACCGTCTTCGCTCAGCCCCACTTCGATCCCGCTGCCGAGGTGGAAGCGGATCGCAAAGCCGACCTTGCCATTCTTGCCCTTGGACCCCGCTGGCACCAGCAGGTCTTCACCGCGCAGCTCGGTGCCATCATCGCGCAGGATCAGGATCCGCCGGTGAGTCAAGCCATAGCGCGAGGCATAGCCGTTGTGGCTTGCCTCCAGCCGGGTCGCTCCGCTGCTTTTGTCGCCCACCAATGTGCGGCGGTCGATCTCGACTTCGGATACCCCGCTGCCGATCTTGCCGCCCATCAGCACTGCGGTGGAATTGGCATCGTCAAGCACCAGGGTGGAATGCGCCGCCGATGCCCGCAGAGGCTGCTCCAGCCGCACCGGCATCAGCCCACCAACGCAGCCCGATCCACCGCAATTGACCACGATCCGTTGGGCGGCATGGCTGAATTCGAACGAGAGTGTGGAAGCACAGCCGGATCGGGCGTGCTTGGCCAGCGGCGGCGGGGCGGCATCGAACTGCAGGATGCTCTTTTGCGCGACCACCCGTTGATAACCCCATTGGCGGACATCGCGCAGTGGGCGGGACCGCACGCCGGTGGCGGCGATCAGCGCCGAAAGCTCGCCGCCATCCATCGCCCACGATCCTTGCCACGATCCCAGCGAGCCATCGCCATGAGTTAGCGCCAGCAGCGGCGGGACCAGCAGCCCCATCATCGTTTCGAGCGCCTGCGGAGGGTCGCGCCGGACCGCCTGATAGCACGCCCTGAGCTTGACCAGCAGCGTGATCGCCTCGATCTGCGCCAGCGGACTGCGCGCCAGTACCCCGCCATCATCGCCGACCAGCTCACCCAGTGCCCGGATCAGCCCAGCCTCGCCAAACAGGCGGCGCGGCTTACCATCGGGCAGCAGCAATCCAGCCGCGACGATCCCGCACCAACCCGCGACCTGCGCCAACAGATCTTCGCCCCGCCCGACATTCTTGTCGAGCCAGCGAGCGGTATCGCTCAGTTGGGCGAGCACCTTGGCGCGCAGTACCTTGTCGCTGCCCGACAGAATCAGTGGGGCGTGGACCAACCAGTTGAGTTCGCGCATTCCGGCATTGGCGAGGCTCCAGGCCGGGCCTTTGCCGGGGCGCGGCGGTGCTTTGGCATTGGCGCCAAGCCACTGCGCCATGATCCGTTCGGCCACCGGCACCACCGCTTCGCGCGGGGCGCTGGCCTCGAGATCGGCTAGCCAGGCAAACGAATGAACCACCCGCTCAAGCGGCGGAGCGAGCCGCGCCGCCCCGACAAAGTCGATCTGGGTGATCGGCGATTTGACCCCGTGGACCAAAAAATGTCCGGCCCGCAGCGCGGTTCCAGCCACCTTGTTGCCGGGTAGCGGGTTCGCCACCGTGGCCAGCAAACGCGGCCTCGCCGGTTTGCGGAACGGTGCCGCCAGCGTGGCAGTGGGAATACCCAGCCGATAGGCGAGGCGCAGCAAGCGCTCCCCGGCACCCAGCGAAGGCGGGGCAAAGTCAGCCAGCGCCAAGGCGCGGCCCGGCTCAACCACTTCGCCGCCTGCGGGAGTGGCCTGGGTTGCGGTTTCGCTCACCAGTCCGCCCTCATCCGATTGACCAAGCGCAAAGGCTGATCCGTGATCGGGCCCATCGTCATGCGGCGCAGTACGGGCAGTGAGGAGCGCATCGACCATGGCTCATCCCATCCCCTTCAGCGCGGCGATGTTGGCGGCATAGTGATCCGGACCGCCCTTGAACGTGGCTGATCCTGCAACCAGCACATCGGCCCCGGCATCAACACATTGCCGCGCGGTGACGACATCAACCCCGCCGTCCACTTCCAGCCGGATATCGCGGCCGGTCTGGTCGATCGACTTGCGGATCGCCTCGATCTTGCGCAGCTGGCTGGAGATAAAGCTCTGTCCGCCGAACCCGGGGTTGACGCTCATCACCAGCACCAGATCGATTTCCTCGTAGAGGTAGTCGAGCAGCTTGGCTGGAGTGCCGGGGTTGAGCGATAGTCCAGCCTTCTTGCCCAGTGCCTTGATCGCTTGAACCGTGCGGTGGGCATGGGGCCCGGCCTCGGGGTGGAAGGTGATGATATCGGCGCCAGCCTCGGCAAAGGCTTGCAGGTAGGCATCGACCGGGCTGATCATCAGGTGGACGTCGAACGGCTTGGCGCTGTGCGGGCGCAGTGCCTTTACCACCATCGGGCCGATCGTGATGTTGGGGACGAAATGCCCGTCCATCACATCGACGTGGATCCAGTCGGCCCCGGCGGCATCGATCGCGCGCACTTCCTCGCCCAGCCGGGCAAAGTCGGCAGACAGGATCGAGGGTGAAATCAGCGGCGCAGGCATGAGCGGTTGCGAAGCTCCTTGATTGGCGCTTACCCACCACATCTGGGGGGAACAAGCGCGCCGCAGGGGCTTTTCCACACTGTATCTCGGACACTCGGCGCGCAACTGGCCCGCTCTGACGCAATTGACCGGGGCGGCGGGCGCAGGCATGGCGGCGGCGATGGACCAAACCGCCCTTACCCACCCCGGCCCGGCGCTGCTCGCGGCCGAGGCATCGGTGCATTACGGCCCGGTTCCGCGCGCACTGGGCGGGCAGGCGATGCCGCCGGGATCGATGCTGTTGGTCGACGATACTTTCCTGCTGCGGAGCCGAACCGGCTATGGCTATTTCTACCGCAAGGGCGAAGGCGTAACGGTTGAGCGGGAGGCCGGGGCCGATCCTGCTGAGGAGAGCCTGTGGCTCAATGGCAGCGTCTATGCCGCGATTGCCAGCATCCACGGCTACCTGCCGTTCCATGCCTCCGCAGTGGCCTGGCAGGGCAAGGTCTTTGCCTTTTCGGGTTCTAGCGGGGCGGGTAAATCGACCCTGGTTGCGGCGCTTGGCCAGCACGGCCTGCCGCTGTTTTGCGATGATACGCTGGTGCTCGACGTGTCGGATCCCGCCAACTTGCTGTGCCTGCCCGGCCACAAGCGGCTCAAATTGAGCGCGCAGGCGCTGGCCTTGACCGGGGCGGCGGGGCAAGAGAAAGTCGCGCCGCTGGTTGAGAAATTCTACGCTGAGCCTGCTGGCGGGATCCTGAGCGCGGTCTTGCCGCTGGCCCGGCTGACTTTTATTGAGCAGGGCGAAGCGCTTGAATTTGCGCCAATTTCGGGCGCGCAGCGGCTGGCCAGGCTGAACGATGATCATTACACTGCAGAACTTTACGCCTGGGCCCAAAGCGATGGGTTGGCCAAGCAGTTCGCGCGTTCGGCAGCCATTGCCGGGCAGATCGCGATGCAGCGGCTGACCCGCCCGTTTGGGCCCGCCCATTTCGCCGAAGTCACCGCAGCGGTGGCGCAGCAGATCCAACAGGAACCCCAGCCATGAACAAGCCCCTCACCAAACGCACGGCGGCCTTTTCGGAAACCGCGATTGATGATGAAGTGGCGCTGCTCAACCTGAAGGACGGAACGTTCTTTTCACTGACCGACAGTGCCGCTGCGATCTGGCCACTGATCGACGGAACGCGCGACCGCGC
>VFKS01000478.1 GCA_009885425.1 Novosphingobium sp. | reverse complement strand
CATTGATGGACGGCGGTAGGCCTGACACGAAAGGGCAGCCCGGCTCGGCCGCGGCTGCCCCTTTCGATTGCGGTGCAGTGCATTGAAGCGACTGCCGCTGATCCCGACCCTGCTGGTCCTGATCGCTGTGGCCATAATGGTGCGGCTCGGGTTCTGGCAGATTGACCGGATGCACCAGAAGAACGCGATGGTGGCGCAGTTCGAGGCCGCGCTCAAAACGCCGGGAGCGCCCTTTGATCTCAATCGCGATCAATTGAATGACTATCCTGAACCCTATGCCGCCGCGTCGGTAGTCTGCGATAGCTCTGGGCCGGACTCCCCCAAGGCTGGGCGCAATCTGGCGGGGCAATCGGGCTGGACCCATGTGTTCGATTGCACCTATCGCGCGCCGAGCGGGCGGCAGGCCGCGGTGAAGGTCATCGGCGGCTGGTCGCTGGCGCCAACGGTGGTTGCTTGGCAGGGCGGCCCGGTCAGCGGCCTCGCCGCGCCGGAATCAATGACCGAGCGCGGGAAATGGCACATCATCGCCAATCCCCCGCTCGCCGGGCTCCAGCCCAACGCGCGGCCGAACCCCGCAGGTATCCCCAACAACCACTGGTCTTACGCGATCCAATGGTTCCTGTTCGCGGCTGTAGCGCTGGTGATCTATGGGCTGGCGCTGCGCAAGCGTCTTGCCGCGAAGGACGCTGAAGGCTAACGGCCCAGCGATGGAATACGTCTCGACCCGTGGCAGCGCTCCGGCGCTCGATTTCGAAGGTGCGACGCTGGCCGGGCTGGCCAGCGACGGCGGGCTCTATGTGCCGCGCGAGTGGCCACGTTTTTCCGAGGCTGAGATCGCCGCGATGGCCGGGCTGCCCTATGCTGAATTGGCCGCGCGGATCATGCAGCCGTTCGTGGGCGATTGCCTGGCGCCGGAGCGCCTGCGCGAACTGACCGCACAGGCCTATGGGCGGTTTGCGCACGTTGCGGTGACCCCGCTCAAGCAGCTCGACCAGCAGCACTGGCTGCTCGAATTGTTCCATGGGCCGACTTTGGCGTTCAAGGATGTTGCGCTGCAATTGCTCGGGCTGCTGTTCGAAGAAT
>VFKS01000073.1 GCA_009885425.1 Novosphingobium sp. | reverse complement strand
GCTTGGTCGGATCGCCTTCGATAACCCCGCCTTCTTCCATCACAAAGCCCCAGTCGGGCCGTGCGACGCGCAGCTCGTCCCAGATGGTCCGTTCAGCGTGCTGATCGGCCTTGGAGACAAAGTCGGCCGGCCCCTTGCGGCTGACCTGAAGGTGCGCAACCTCGCCAAAGTCACGGCGCAGACGCTGCCCGGCTTTGCGGGCAGCCTTTTCCATAACGCGGATGATGCCGGATACTACTGCCATGATCTGATCAGTCCGCCTTGCTGACGTAAGTGCGTTCGTAAACGTCAACGATGATCCGGGTGCCAGATGCAATGTGCGGCGGAACCATAACCCGCACGCCATTATCGAGAATGGCAGGCTTGAAGCTCGACGATGCCGTCTGGCCCTTCACCACCGCGTCAGCTTCGACAATCGTAGCTTCGATCTGGGCCGGCAGTTCGACGCTGACCGGGCGTTCTTCCCACAGCTCTAGCACCACTTCCATCCCGTCCTGCAGGAACGCAGCGGCATCGCCGATCAGGTCGGCTGGCAGATTGATCTGCTCAAAGTTGTCTTTGTCCATGAATACCAGCGCATCGCCATCGGCGTACAGGTATTGAAAATCCTTGGTATCGAGGCGGACCCTTTCGACCGTGTCCTGGCTGCGAAAGCGGACGTTGGTCTTGCGGCCATCGATCAGGTTCTTCATCTCGACCTGCATGAACGCCCCGCCTTTGCCAGGCTGGGTGTGCTGGATCTTGGCAACTTTCCAGATGCCTTTTTCGTATTCGATGATGTTGCCGGGACGAATGTCCACGCCGCTGATCTTGGCCATGACTGCCTCTTCAAGGATGAGAAAGAGCCCGGCTGCAAGGCCGGAAGGTTCGCGCCCTTAGCGCGAGTGGCCGCCGTGGGCAAGGTGGCGCGTTGCTTCGCGCGGTGCTAAGGGGGCCGCGATGCTGAAATCCACCCTGCCTTTTGCGCTGTTCGCCCTGCCCGCCGCCGCTTTGGCTGTGCCCGGCGGCCCGATCGATGTTCTCGCCCCGGCCGCCTATCAGTGCGAGATGCCGGGCGATGCCAGTGGCCCGGCCGGTTACCGGGTCGCCAGCGAAGACTTTACCATCGTCAATTCGAACACCTATTACACCGCCCAGGGCCGCGGAACCTATCTGCTGACTGGTGATCTGTTGGTGCTGACCAGTGGCCCCAAGCGCGGCTTTAAATACAACCGGATCAGCGATAACTTCCTGCGCAAGCTGGGGCCCGACGGCAAGGACAGCGCATTGCGCTGTGTCCGCAAGGTGCTCAACAATTCGAACGGTGCTGGCTGCACCACGCCTACGGGTGAAGTAGCGGCGCTCTGCAAGCCCTAGCTGCGAGCCGAGAGCGGCGCCTCAGGCTCCCGTCAGAACCCTGTGAAAAGCCTGCACCGCGGCGGCCTCATCGCCGCCCCAGACGGCTTGGCTCACGGCAAGGAAATCGGCACCCGCCGTCACCAGCGGCGCGCAGTTTTCTGGCGTAATGCCGCCAATCGCCACGCAGGGAATTTCAAAGATC
>VFKS01000191.1 GCA_009885425.1 Novosphingobium sp. | reverse complement strand
TTCCCGCGGTCGACGTCGATGTTCCCGGGTTCTATTTCAACAAGCAGTTCAGCCAGGAAGTTCAGGTGCTGGTCGATGCCGGTCCGTTCCAGGGGCTGGTCGGGTTCTATTACCTTGATGCCACCGCGCTGACCCAGTTCGACGTTCGGCTGTTCACCAATGTGTTCGGCTTCCCCGGTCTGACCGCCTTTACCAATGCCGATATCGGCACCGAAACGATGGCCGGGTTTGCCGATTTCACTTACGATTTCTCTGACCAGCTCTCGCTCTCGGTCGGCGGGCGGTACACCTGGGACAAGCGCAGCGCTTATATCCTGCGGCAGAACTACCTCAACGGCGGATCGCCGGTATTCGGCGGCCTGGGCACACCGTTTGGCGCGCCGGGCACCAATTTCCGGGGCAGCGAAACTTTCACCAAGTTCACGCCCAAGGCGACGCTGAGCTTCAAGCCCAACGAAAACAACACGTTCTACGCTTCGTATTCGCAAGGGTTCAAAGGCGGCGGGTTCGATCCGCGCGGGGTTGGCAACAACGCTCCGGCGGCGATCCCGGGCAGCCCAACCAATGCTGAGATTGCAGCCTTCCTCAGCTTTCGCCCCGAAACGGTCGATAGCTACGAAGTTGGTTACAAGGCTAACCTGCTTGACCGCCGGGTCACAGTCGCAGTGGCCGGGTTCTACATGGATTATACCGACGTCCAGATCCCCGGATCGGTCGCCTGCGTTTCAGGCGGGGTGCCGACTTTCTGCGGGGTCGTCTCCAACGCCGGCAAGGCGCGGATGAAAGGCTTTGAGTTCGAAACCCGGGCCAAGCTGATCGACGGCGAATCCGGCACGCTGACTTTCACCGGTTCGCTTGGTTACATCGACGCCAAGTACAAGACCTACATCGCCAACATCGGCGGTGTGCCGACCGATGTGGCGGCGTTCCGCAAGATCCAGAACACGCCGGCCTGGAGCGGTAGTGCCAGCCTCGACTATGCGGTGAACATTGGCGCGGGCCGGGTCAATCTGACCGGCGGGATGTCGTTCAAGGGCAAGACCTATCAATTCGAAGTCCCGGTCCCGCTGTTTGATCAGAGCGCCTATCAGTTGTTCGATGCCAGCCTGGTCTATCACGCGCCGGACAACACCTGGACGCTGGGGATCTATGGCAAAAACCTGACCGACGAGCGGATCAAGACCTCGGGCTATACCTTCATGGCCGCCAACCCGACCACCGGTGTGCTCAACACGCCTTATGCCGCCGCACTGGGCCGCGAAGGCGTGCTGACCGCGTTCTATGGCAACCCGCGCCAGATCTTTGTTACGGCCACGCTGAACTTCTGATCCCAACACCCCGGGATAGCGCCCTCGCACCCTCAAAGGTGCGGGGGCGTTTCTATTTGGGCCGCTTCAGTACCACATAGACCGCCCCGGCCCCGCCGTGCCGGGGATGCGCGCCGCGCACCGCAGCGATCCGCTGCGCGTGGCTGCCATGGGCCAACCAATCGAGCAGCTTGGCCCGGATCGCCCCTCGCCGTCCGCCCCGGTCTGCCGCCTCGACCGGGCGCGGCTTGCCGGTGATCACCAAAACCACCCGCGCGCCCAGCGTCACTGCCTGGGTCAGCCCATGTTCAAGCCGGGAATGCGCCGCTTCGAGGCTGTGACCGTGCAGATCGAGCGTGAAGTCGGGGCTGACCTCGGCGCGGGCGAGCTTGCGTTCCCACGATCCGTCCAGACCATGCCGGTCAAGCGGGCGGGGTGCGGCCTTCTTCAGTTCCGGCGCTTTGGGCAGCGGCGCGGCGCGCGGCATAGCGGAAGCGGACCGCGGCGCAGATTTTGCTTTCGGAGGCGGCGCGCCAATGTCCGGCTTCGCACCAGCCAGTTGTTCCGATGCCGGGCGCTTCGCCGCCTTTACCAACGGCTTCACTGTTCGTGCGACCCTGCCCCACAGCTCCGCCTCTTCGCGCGAAAGGCCGCGGGGCGGGCGCATTACTGGCTCTGCTGGAGCCGGGCGAGCGTACCCATGGGCAGCAGCAGCAGCGCTTCACCGCGCGTGCTCATCCCGCCGGCGGTAACCCGCGCTTCGCTGCCGGCACCCCAGAAGGTATCGAACCGATTGGCGCCCTTGATCGCTCCGCCAGTATCCTGTGCGATCCACAGTCCGCTGGCATCGGATCGGTCCATCGAAAGCCAGACCGGCGCGCCGAGCGGCACGAATGCGGGATCGGTAGCGACACTATCGCGCGCCTTGACCGGAACACCCAGCGAGCCAATCGGCCCGGCACTGCCGCTCTCGCGGAAGAACACATAGCTTTTGTTTTCGCGCATCAGCGCTTTGCCGGCCTCAGGCTGGTCAGCGATGTATTGCATGATGCCCTGCATCGAGCCCGAATAGAGCCCCGGCCCGGTGCCGAGCAGCCCGCGCTGGCGCATCACCCCGCCAATCCCGGTATAGGGATGGCCGTTCTGCCCGGCATAGCCAATCCGCAGGACAGTGCCATCGGGGGCGCTCAGCCGCCCTGATCCTTGCACTTGCAGAAAGAACAGCTCGACCGGATCGGCCGCCCAGCCGATTTCCAGCCCGCGTCCCATCAATGCACCATCGTCAATCTCGGCCCGGTCGAAATAGGGCACGAATTTGCCATCCCGATCATAGCGGCCCAGCGGCATGGTACCGTTGGCATTAGCCGGGGCCTCGCCTTGCTTGGCGCGGATCAGATCAGGCGGCAGGGCATAGACTGGCACATCAAAGCCAGGCTGGCGGGTGCGGACCCCGGCGATTTCCGGTTCATAGTAGCCGGTTGCAAAGGCCTTTCCGTCTGACACTTTGACCGTTTCAAACCAGGTCGAAAAGAACCGCAGCGCTTCGGCGTCAGGCCACTTGGCAGCGGCATCGCAGGCTGGTTTCCAGTCTGCTCCGGTAGTCAGGCCGGAATTGTCGGTGCGCGAAACCAGCCGCGGGCAGCTGGTCCGGAACGAGGCCAAGGCGCCGCGTGCGTCGTCCTTGCCCATGTTCAGATCGGCAACGGCAGGTCCAGCAGCCAGACCAGCAGTAAGCGCGGTTACGGCGACCGGTGCAGCAACAGGAGGCGGAGTACCCGGTGTGCCTGGGATCAGCCTGACGCAGCTGGACAAAGCCAAAGCCAGCCCAGCCAGCGCCACCACTCGCCGCGCGCTGCCCCGCATGGCGCAATCAGCCTTCGTCGGTTTCGTCGACCAGCCAATCAGGCGAGGCGGACTGGACGCTGCGCGAAAATGTCCACAGATCGCAGGTTTCAACCGCATCGTTGAGCGATCCGGCAATCACGGTGCCCGAAGCGTTGCGGGTCACAGCAGCGATATCGGCGGTAAAGCGGATCGCGATCCGGGCCATCGGCGCCTGATAGTTCGCCGCGACGATCACCGCATCTTCGATCCGGACCAGCTTGTAGTCAAAGGTGTTGCCCGCCGCTTCGCGATCTTCGATTTCGGCAGTGAAGGATTCGAGCACATCGCCATCGCAAAGCTGTGCCAAAGCTTCCCGGTCCGCGCGCCAGAACGCTTCGAGCACCATCTTGTAGGCACCCTTGGCGCCTTCGACGAAGGCCAGCATATCGAAATGGCGGTCAGCCGCAGCAATCTCACGAATTCCGCGTTCGATTGCCGGAGTCACGCCGGGAACCATGATCCGCGGCGCAGCGCCGGCGCCGCCCGCTTCGGCCGGGGCCCCGCGCGGCGCATCGAGCCGGGGTTCCTTGGGTTCGAACCGGGGCGGCAGCGGCTGCTCTTCATGCTCAGCCCGGCGGCCGAGCACGGAATAGAGCCGCAGGCCCAGGAAGGCGGCGATCATCGCCAGGATGACGATCTGGATGGTCACGTCCATAATTCCAATTCCTGCCGCAGGCTCGCGGCGAATAACTCACAGTGTAACCCTAGATAGGCCGGATTTACAATCGGACAACGACCCCATCGTGCAATCACGGCATTTTATCCTCGATTTGCCGCAAACCGACGTACGGCGTTGCTGCAAGGCAACACCTCGCGCCATGACGGGGGTGGCGTCAGGACGCCGCCGTGATGCCTGCGCAATGCCCGCTTAACGCCATTGCCCCGTGCCCGGGGCGGTGCTAGGCGCGCCGCCAGTTTCCCCCATTATACCGCTCCAATTATCACGCCCAATTATCCCGACTGTAGAAGGCAAGCACCATG
>VFKS01000292.1 GCA_009885425.1 Novosphingobium sp. | reverse complement strand
GAAGGAACCGGGTCAAATCCCGAATGAATCGAGACACAAACCGGAGGGATTGGGGGCCAAGGGCAAGCCGCCCGCAGCCGATTCGCTACAACGGCGCCCCGTCGCGGTCGCGGTAGATCTCGCGCCGCCCGACGTGGTTGGCGGGGCCGACGAAGCCGTCGGCTTCCATTCGTTCGACCCACTTCGCCGCCGTGTTGTAGCCGACGCCGAGCTGGCGCTGGAGCCATGAGGCGCTGGCTTTCTGGCTTTCGAACACGATCTGGCAGGCCTGGCGATATTTGCGCTCGTCCGGGCTGTCGCTCGCGGTGGCATCCAGATCATCGAATCCGAAGCCGCCGTCTTCTGGTTCTTCGGTGACAGAATCGACGTATTCGGGGCTGCCCTGTGCGCGCCAGAAATCGGCGATCCGTTCGACCTCTTCGTCGCTCACGAACGGCCCGTGGACCCGCATCACCGGCTGGGTGTTGGGCTTGTAGAGCATATCGCCCTTGCCCAGCAGCTGTTCGGCGCCCTGCTCACCCAGAATGGTGCGGCTGTCGATCCGGCTGGTCACGGCAAAGCTGATCCGGGTCGGCAAGTTGGCCTTGATCACCCCGGTGATGACATCGACGCTAGGCCGCTGGGTGGCCATGATCAGGTGGATCCCGGCCGCGCGGCTCTTCTGGCTGAGGCGCTGGATCAGCACCTCGATTTCCTTGCCGACGGTGACCATCAGATCGGCCAGTTCGTCGACGATCACCACGATCTGCGGCAGCGGCTGATAATCGAGCTGCTGGTCTTCGTAGAGCTCTTCGCCGGTATCGGGATCGAACCCGATTGCGATCCGGCGGCCCAGCGGCTTGCCCTTTGCCGCGGCGCTGCGGACCTTGTCGTTGAAGCCGGAGATATTGCGAACCGAAAGCTCGCTCATCATCCGGTAGCGCCGTTCCATCTCCTCGACCGCCCATTTGAGCGCGCGGACTGCCTTGGCCGGTTCGGTCACCACCGGGGAGAGCAGGTGCGGGATATCGTCGTAGCTTTTCAGCTCCAGCACTTTGGGATCGACCAGGATCAACCTGCATTGAGCGGGCGTGAGCCGATAGAGCAGCGAAAGCAGGATGGTGTTGAGCCCGACCGACTTGCCCGAACCGGTAGTGCCCGCAACCAGCAGGTGGGGCATGGTCGCAAGGTCCGCGACGATCGGTTCCCCGGCGATATCCTTGCCCAGAATGATCGGCAACGCGGCCTTGCTGGCAGCAAAGGCTTCGCAGGCGACCAGTTCCTTGAAGCTGACCATCTGGCGGTTCTGGTTGGGCAGCTCGATCCCCATAACGGTGCGGCCAGGGATCGAAGATACGCGTGCCGAAATCGCGCTCATATTGCGGGCGATATCGTCGGCCAGGCCGATCACCCGGCTGGCCTTGATCCCGGGGGCGGGTTCGAGCTCGTACATCGTGACGACTGGCCCGGTGCGGACCGCGTCGATCGTGCCCTTGACGTTGAAATCGTCGAGCACGGTTTCGAGCAGGCGGGCATTGCGTTCCAGCGCCAGCTTATCAACCTTGGGCGCGGAATTGGGCGCGGGATCGTCCAGCAGATCGAGGCTCGGCAGTTCGTAACTGTCAAACAGATCGCCCTGGCGGCTGCTTGATGTGATCTGCGCGGGCTTGGCCGGGCGCGAGGGATCGGAGATTTCCGGGGCCTTGCGGGGCTCGCCCAAGGACATCGGCGCCGCCGCGCGGTCCTTCTTGGCGCGGCTGGCGGGACGGACATCGTCAAAGCTGTCGGCCCCAGAACCCCTAAGCGCCGCTCGGCGGGCGAGGAAGCTGGGCAACGTGAACAGATTGCCCCAGTCGATCGCAAAGACCCGCCCGGCGATCACCGCGCCACTGATCAGGGAGATCAGTCCAGCGGCGAATACAGCAATGCTGCGTCCCCCTTCGGGCAGCAGCGCGGCAAGATAGCGCACCGCGCCTTCGCCCAGCAGCCCGGCTGCGCCGCCCCAGTCGGCCGGGTAATCGTTGGGCCGTGTGATCACCAGCGACAGCGTTGTTGAAATCAGCGTGATCGCAAACAGTAGCAGCGCCACCGGACGCCACCAGGCGTGATCGGCGTGGTCGAGCTCCTGATCTTCCTCCTCGACCAGTCGCCAAAGCCCGCGCGCCATCACATACAGCATCGGCAGCAGCAGGACGCAGCTCCACCCGAACAGGAACAGCGCTTGGTCTGCCACCCATGCTCCGGCGCCGCCCATCCAGTTCTTGGCCGGGCCCGCGGCCGCGGTCGAAGTCGATGGGTCGGTCTGGCTATAGGTCATCAGCGCAATGGCCAGAAAGACCATGCCTGATAGCAACAGGATCGCGCCGCCAATCTCTGCGCTACGGCGCAAAGCACGCTTCATCGCCGCGCGCCAATCGACGCGCGCGCCGCGGTGGCTGGCTGTTGCCGGACGTGATGCCATCGTGCTTCCCCTGGTCTG
>VFKS01000144.1 GCA_009885425.1 Novosphingobium sp. | reverse complement strand
GTAGGCTTCAAAGGCGATTTTGTAATCCGGGTGCCACCGCGACAAGGCCGGTCGCCCTTCTACCAAGTCTCCCATAGCCCAAGCCATCCGCTTGCGGTCCATCTCCGGGGTCGTCTCGTTGTCAGGGCAGATGATGTAAAAATCGTTTCGCGCCAGCCCCTTTAGCAGAAAATCAGCAACTTGTTCGGCAGTCCAAGCGGCTGCAGGCTTATGCGAGACGTGGCGCGCACTCAAACCTGTGTAAGTGTATCCTGGAACCAAAAGATGGGCTGTGACTCGATCTCCTGTCTTTTCGCGAAGACTGTGCGCCAGTCCTTCGGTCAAAGCTTTCACGGCCGCCTTGGCGACATTGTAAGCCGTGTTGCCCGGGGGCTGAGTGATGCCCTGCTTCGATCCGGTGTTGATGATCAGTCCGCAGCCAACCCCCGCAGCCATCCGCTCTGCGAATATGCTGCATCCATGTATTACTCCGTGGAGGTTCACGGCGAGCAGTCTTTCCCAGGCGGCAGGGTCACCGAACACATCGCCGCCGCCCCCAATTGCAGCATTGTTCATTACGACAGCGACGTCACCGAACTCGCGTTCCACCCGCTCAACTGCTCTTTCAAGCTGTCCTCTGTCGGCCACGTCAGCCTGAATTGCGAGCACGCGGTCCCGCTGCTGCGATAGGCTGGGCGGGATTTCACCCTCGTCGTGTCGGTCGATTAAAGCCACCCGCATACCGTGATCGAGCAGCCGCGAAGCCACGGCCAACCCGATGCCACTGGCGCCGCCCGTGATGAACGCTACGCGCTCTGCGGCGATTGCAGGGTGGGGCGAGCGCGGGTTTATCATGATTTTTACCTTGTGACGTTTGTCGGCTGCGTAAGCCGGCGAAAAGAAAAGATTCAGCTGCTGCCGAGCGCTGCATCGACCATCGCGGCAGCTTTGCTGTAAGGGGCATAGAACACGTCAATGTGATCGGCTTCCTTGCCGCGAACCACTATGCCGCGCGGATTGGAGAACTCGCGGAAGCCTTCGATCCCGTGATGACGGCCCATGCCGCTGTTGCCAGTCCCGCCGAAGGCGAGCGAAGGCAGACCGCCCTGAAGCGCGCACGTGTTCACCGCCGCCCCGCCTGAGCTGGTTTGAGATAACACGCGGTCGGTGTCGCTCTCGTTGTCTCCAAAAACATACAGGCCCAAAGGCCGCTCGCCGGAATTGATCCGTTCGATAGCATCGTCCAGATTGTCGTAAGGTACGATCGGCATGATCGGCCCGAAGATTTCCTCGCGCATGATGCGCAGGTCTGCTGGAGGATCGATCACCAAAGAGATCGGCATGCGGCGCGTCGCAGGATCAATCTGCGCGTTGTCTTCCAGGTGAATAATCCGTGCCTGGCGCTGTTCGGCTTCGCCGAGCATGTCCTTGAGGCGGTCGAGGTGGCGGTCGCTGATGATGCCGGTGCAGTCCGCACCCTTGGCGTAATCAGGCGCGGCACGCGCCATGAAGTTGCGGGCTTCCGTGACGAAATTATCAACCTCGTCACGCGGCACCAGTGCGTAATCCACACTGATGCACATCTGCCCGTTCTTGATCACCTTGGTGCCGATAACCGATTCCACGTTCCGGGCCGTGACCGAGCCGGGCGTGAGCAAGGCGGGGCACTTGCCGCCAAGCTCGAGCGTTACCGGCGTAAGGTTTGCCGCCGCAGCCATCATGACCTTGCGGCCCACATCGGGGCTGCCGGTATATAACAGATGGTCCCACGGCGTTGCAGCGAAGGCCTGCGACAAATCGAGCCCGCCAACCGCAACGTGCACCAGGTCACGATCGTATGTCGCCGCGATCATTTCGGCGACCAGTTCGGCGCAAGCCGGAGCGTATTCGGACGGTTTGATAATCACGCGGTTGCCAGCGCCAAGCATTTCAGCCAGCGGACCCACGGCGATGTCGATCGGAAAATTCCATGGCACGATGTTTCCGACCACGCCCTTGGGTTCGTAGCGAATGAAAGCCCGCGCGTCGGACAAGGCGGCCGGATCGGTCTCGCGTGGCTGGGCTGCCATCCATTCTTCGAGATGGTCGAGGACGTATTGCGCCCGGCCTACTATTCCCAGCATCTCAATCAGATCGGAAGCGCCGCGTGGATGGTTGCCGAAATCGGCCGAAAGCGCGTCGCCAATCCGCTCGCGGTTGCTCACCAGCATCCCTGCAAGCGCACCGATCCGATCGCGGCGTACCTTGAGATCCGGATTTCGATCGGCGGCGAAGGCCTTGCGCTGAGCTTCGAAAGCATCGTTCAAGTCAGCGATCGCCGCGCCGTCGTCGGTGCGGTCCTGCTGCGTTGGGGCAGCTTGTTGGGTTAGGATCGACATGGTTTTAGTTCTCCTGACGGTCTTGTGCGGCCAACGCGGCCATCTGGGCGGCAAGCGCGGTCAGCTCCTCTTGCATGCATTCTGGATCGTTGACGACCTGGCGATGAAAGTCACGCAGGTCTTCTGGAATGTACCAATGGAGTCGATCACTTGAATAGGCGCGAAACACCGTATCAGCTACTTCAGAAGGTTGCACGAGCCGCGACATGCCATTGCTGGGCTTCGTAGCGCCACCACTGTCAAATCGTTTTCCGAGGTGATCTGCCTTGAGGTGACGATGTCCGTGTGGTTTTCATTGTTGCTGCTGCGGAACGTCGAAGCCTGCTGTCCGAGCACTAGTTCGACCTGTGCCGTGAGACTGTGCGGCGCTTTTGGAACCGGCTTGTGCCGATGTCCGCTCTCCCCAACTTTCTCGCCGTAGCGCCCCTTGCCGATCGAGCCCAAAAGCTGCCCTTGGGCGATTGGTTGAACGAAGGCCGGCTTGCCGTAATTCTGCAACGGAAGCTGCCCTTCCGGACACGACAACATTTCGGACATTAGGTGCTGGGGTTCAGGAATTCGTCAAAGCCAACCGTCGCGAACTGCGCCGGCGTGCGCTTGCTGCCTTACATATCAGCGGTAGCTTGATGCGGCAGGTGAAGCCTCCGGGGTAAAATCGACTGGGCGCGGGAGAACTTAGCTAGACCTTTGCCTTCGATGCGGGGCTCTTCGACTCGGCGATCAACCCCTCGAGCGGCACT
>VFKS01000548.1 GCA_009885425.1 Novosphingobium sp. | reverse complement strand
CGCATCCGGCGCGTCAGAGTTGACCGGACTGCCTGATCGAGATCGGGGGAGCCGGATGATCCTGTAATCTCGATCAGGAAGACCCGGCCATCGGGACCGAAAACCGCTGTGGCTCTGACAACCCCGGTCCGTTCTTCGCGCATGGCCCGGGTCGGGTAGTCGTTGGGCGTTAAGTAGTTTTGAAATTTGCCTGCCTTGTCGGGATTGGGTGTCCAGTCACCGCCTTGAACCAATCCGCCGAGGCGGGCATATTCCCGGTTCATCATCGGGAGAGCAGAAGCCACTCCCGCCTCGACCAGCATTCTCAGCAAGGAGCGGGCCTCGCTCGCAGTGGCATCATCGGTTGAAACCAGCCGAGGTTCGATCCAAGCCAAGAGCGGTTGCAGGCCGGACTGGGTGCCCTGCCCAGCCCATTTTGCCAACAGCCGCGCGCTGGCGATTTGAACGGTCGGGTCAGGGCTGGTAAATCCGGGCACATAGTAGGGTGCGATCCGTTCTCGCAGAGCCGCGCCTCTTGGTGGGGTGCGATCTACGAACGGCAACAGCTTCAGCAGAAACAGCTGCCGCACCGTTGCATCCGTGCTCGCCAATTCGCGCTGGTGCAGATCTATCAACATCGACACGGCATCATCAATATGCATCGCGGCCCGCCACAGGATCGCTTCAGCCCGCTGCGGGTCAGCTGGAACCAAGCGCCCATCGAGCAGCATCCGCGCCGCCCTTACCCAGTTCTCCACGCTGGAGGAACGCTGCAACAGATCAACAGCTGTGGCCGGGTTGTAATGCGGTGAAAGCGGATCGAGCACCGCTTCCAAATGCAGCGAATACCTGGTCGAACCGCCATCGACTGCCCTGCCGACCTCTGCCCAGACATCATCGCGCGAAACAAAGGCGCGGCGTTCTTCGATGGTCCACGTTGGCTGTCCGCGTACTGGGTAGCCCCCACGGACCCAAAGATAGCGCTGAAGCTCATCGGCGCGGTTACGATCAGTGGGCAGATTTCTGATCCGCAACAGATCGTGCAGCCGGGCCATGTAGTTTTCCGGCGCGAGCAACAGCGATTGGTCCGCCACCAGCGTTTCGGCCAGAGCAATCGCGAGGTCCAAGTCCTTGGGGCAACCATCCTCGCCGCGTTCGAGCAGGTAGGTGTAGTGGTCGCGCTGATCGAACGAGACCTTTTTGAGCGAACCAAGCTTGGCAACTTGCCCCTTCGCCTTGCGCGCCTTGCGGCAAAACGCCTGCTCCTGCCATTTGCGCTTGGCTGATTCGCGCAGGTCCTTTTTGGTTATGTGATCGACGGATAGAGTATTGATCGTCGCCCCAGCAGGCATCGCCACCGCCGTAGCCAGCACAATCGCCAAGGAACGCTTCATCGCGCCATCCCCCTTGCCGCCGGTCGCGGCCAAGGCAGATACTATCCTGATTTCAGGCGAATACCAGCCGCCTCGAAGCCACCGCGCCAAGGCGAAATTGCTAGAGTGTAGCGGCAGCGGAACAATCTATGCGGCGCACACGTTTGAGCGAAAACATATAGGAAAATCATGCGCAACTTCATCGTTTCGGTTTCAATGGCATTTTTGATCGCCGGCTGCGGCTCTGATGCTGACAAGACAGCGGCTGATGGCGGCAAAGCCATGTCACCAGCCGCACGCGCGCAAGCTGCGGCATCGGCTGACGCGATCAACCGGATCAATTCAGCGCCCATGGAGACTATCGCGCCAGTTCCAGTCCCGGCGGATGGCGCCAGCGCGAAGGTTGACGCGCCGCCAAACCTGTTTGCAATCCGCGCCGAAGCCCTGCTGGCGCGCGCGCGTTTTTCACCGGGTGTGGTTGATGGCCAATTCGGCTCAAACCTCAAAAATGCCATTGCTGCATATCAAACTGCTCGCAACCTGACGGCGAGCGGTACAATCGACGCGCAGACCTGGCAGGCGCTGTTGGCTGAGCCCGGATCAAGCCAGCCCGTTGCGCGAGGCTATACCATCACACATATTGATGTCGCAGGACCTTATGTGGTCAGCGGCGACGATGACCTGGTTGCGCTCGCCGCCCTACCCGGCGGACCCCAGTTCGCCAGCCTGCTGGAAGCGTTGGCTGAACGGTTCCACATGAGCCAGGCCTTGCTGCTCGCGCTCAATCCCGGCGTCAATTTCGCTGTCCCCGGTACAAACATCGTCGTTATCGATGCTGTGCCCGTCGCCTTTGCCAAGGACGAAGTTGTCCGGGTTGATATCGCCAAATCGGATTCATCGCTGCTCGCTTACAATCAGGCAGGCAGCCTGATCGCCTTTTACCCGGCCACGGTCGGTGCCGCCAATCGGCCATCGCCAAGCGGTACGCACAAGGTACTCGGCGTGGGCTGGAACCCCGATTACACCTATGACCCGGCCAAGTTGACCTGGGGTCCGCGCACCGCTGGCAAACTGGTGATCAAACCCGGGCCCAACAATCCCGTCGGCACGGTTTGGATTGATCTCAATGCGCCGAGTTACGGAATCCACGGCACTCCCGAACCTGACAAGATCGGCAAAACCGCCAGCCATGGCTGCGTCAGATTGACCAACTGGGATGCCATGGCGCTTGCTGGCGG
>VFKS01000079.1 GCA_009885425.1 Novosphingobium sp. | reverse complement strand
CGCGGCATCGATATTGTCGATGCTGGCGCGAAAGTTGTCGAGGGTCTGGTCGGTCATGACGCTTTTGCTAGCATGAGTTTTTGCGCAAGGCCATTGCCCGCTTTGCACTTGCCAAGCGCCCGCTGCGCCGCCAATGCCCGCTGCATGAGCGCCGATGTGATCCCCCTGCGTCCCCGCGAAACCGAGCCTTCGCTCGGCCCGATCATGGCGCTTACCGCCAGCGGCATGAACGCCGTCAACGCCGTGATCCTGGACCGGATGCAGAGCGAGATCCCACTGATCCCGGCGTTGGCTGGGCATCTGATCGCAGGCGGGGGCAAGCGGATGCGCCCGATGCTCACACTGGCTGGCGCTGCGCTGTGCGATTACCATGGCGCCCGCCACCACAAGCTGGCCGCTGCGGTTGAATTCATCCACACCGCCACACTGCTGCATGATGACGTGGTCGACGGCAGCGAAATGCGCCGGGGCAAAGCTGCTGCCAACCTGATCTTCGGCAATCCCGCGACCGTACTGGTCGGCGATTTCCTGTTCACCCGCAGTTTTGAACTGATGGTCGAGGATGGGTCCCTGAAAGTTCTCAAAATCCTCTCGAACGCCAGCTCGGTGATTTCGGAAGGCGAAGTCGATCAGCTGACCGCCGCGCGCCAGATCGAAACCAGTGAGGATCGTTACCTCAAAATCATCGGCGCCAAGACGGCTGCGCTATTTGCTGCCGCCACCCGGATCGCCGCGGTTGTGGCTGAAAAGGGCGATGCTGAGGAACGCGCGCTGGACGATTACGGCCGCAACCTTGGCATAGCGTTTCAGCTGGTTGACGATGCGATGGATTACGATTCGAACAGCGCCGAAATGGGCAAAGGCAAAGGCGATGATTTCCGCGAGGGCAAGATGACCCTGCCGGTGATCCTGGCCTATGCCCGCGGCAGCGCGGACGAGCGCGCCTTCTGGAAAGACGCCATGCTGGGCCACCGCGCTTCGGACGACGATCTGGCCCATGCGGTGGAATTGATCGCCCGCCGCGACACCGTAAACGCCACCCGCGAGCGCGCGCAGCACTTTGCCCAGCGCGCGATCAATGCGCTTGCCATGTTCCCGGCGAGTGAGGCGCGCGCGGCGATGACCGAGGCGGCAGAATTTGCCGTGGCGCGGCGGTTTTAGGTAGAACTTATACCCGGCTTCGGCAGCTTACCTTGACGATGGTTTGCCGCGCTGCCCGGTGAAGCGGACGACTGCGCCAGACTTGATTCCGCCAGCAAGCGCCATGGCATCCCAGTTGGTCAATCTGACGCAGCCATGGCTGGCGGTTTTGCCGATCTTGTCAGGTTCGGGAGTGCCGTGGATTCCGTAACTCGGCG
>VFKS01000398.1 GCA_009885425.1 Novosphingobium sp. | reverse complement strand
GCTGCTGACGATCACCGCCGGGTTCATCGCCATGCCGCTGCTGGTGTTCATCGGCGCCTCGATCATCAGCCGGGCGATCAGCTTCATGATCGTAGGGGTGCTGTTCCGGTTGTTTGGCGCACCGATCAAGGCGTTCATTGACAAGTATCTCGGTCTGGCGACCGCCGGTTTCGTTGTGTTGGTGGTCGGCGGGTTCATCGCAGCGACGATGCTGACGGGCGGATCGGATCAGGCCAGCGCCAAATGCGCCGCCGTCAACGCAACCCATTCCGCCGCTTCTGCGTTGAAAGATGCCCAGTGACCGCCGCTCTCCACCTTTACCACTGCGCTGATGCCCGATCATTCCGGGCGCTGTGGGCGCTTGAGGAACTGGGGCTTGATTACGAACTGACCTTGATGCCGTTCCCGCCGCGGTTCCGATTTGAAGGATACCGTGGGATCAACCCGCTTGGCACCGTGCCGGCGCTGCTGGTCGATGGCGCCTTGATGACAGAAAGCAGCGCGATCCCGCATTTCCTCGCCACCCGGTTCGGGCCGAGCGATCTGGCGGTGGCGCCGGAAGAGCCGGACTATGCTCGCTACCTAAACTTCCTCCACATGGGCGAAGCGACGTTGACGTTCCCGCAGACGATTCACCTGCGCTACACCCGGCTGGAGCCGCCAGAGCGGCGGGTAACGCAGGCGGCAGAGGACTATGCGCTGTGGTTTGGCTCACGCTTGAAGAACGCCGAGGCGATGATGCACGGGGACTATGCCGCCGCCGGGCGCTTCACAATGGCCGATATCTCGGTGGGGTACGCGGTGATGCTGGCGCTGTCGATCGGACTGGAGGAACAGGTTACCTCGGGCATGGCGGCCTACCTCGAACGGCTCAGCCAGCGCGAAGGGTTCCAGCGGGCGAAAGCGGCGCAAGCGGCTGGACCGAGCGCGATTTAACCCGCGACTTTCGCTCGCAATTCCATCGCCACCGGATCCTTCGGCCGCAGTTTGAGCGAGGCATCCAGCTCGCGCAGCGCCCCAGCTTTGTCGCCCGCAGCCAGCAAGGCTGCCGCGTAGTCTCGCCGGACTGGGTACCAGAACGCTGGGGGATCGGCGAATTGCATGAAGTCCTCGGTTTCCTCGATCTCAGCGGCGGCGCGAAACGCGACCTGGGCATCGGCCCAGCGCCCCTCGGCCATGGCCAGCCGCCCGGTAAGGACCAGCCGGACGATATGGACCATCTGATCCGGAGCCTTGGATTCGGCCGCGGGATCGGCTGCTGGAAATTTCTCGAGCGCGGCAATCTCGGCCTTCAGCCCAGCCATGTCGCCCTGTTTCGCAAAGACCTCGCCCCGGGCATAGTGCCAGGCGGCGGTCAGATAGGGCAGTTTGGGCTTGGGCCGGGCCAGCACTGCGGCCGGATCATCGAACCGGG
>VFKS01000152.1 GCA_009885425.1 Novosphingobium sp. | reverse complement strand
CAACGATAAAGAACGCGGCAGAGCTGGGATCGCCGGGGACTTCGATCACTTGCGGCTTCAATTCGGCCTCGCCGCGAATTCGGATGGTGCGGGTGCCGTCCGAATCGACCTCAACCGTCAGGTCGGCTCCGAACCCGCGCAGCATCCGTTCGGAATGGTCGCGGGTCGGCACGGGTTCGATTACTGTCGTGATGCCGGGGGTGTTGAGGCCCGCCAGCAAGACCGCGCTTTTAACCTGAGCGCTGGCCACCGGCAGGCGGTATTCGATCGGCACCGCCGGATTGGCGCCGCGCACGGTCAGCGGCAGGCGGCCTCCCTCAGAAGCCTCAAACGCCGCGCCCATCTGGCTTAGCGGATCGATTACCCGGCCCATCGGGCGGCCTGACAGGCTGGCGTCGCCGATGAACTGCGCGGTGATCGCATGGCTCGCCACCAGCCCCATCAGCAGCCGGGTCGAAGTGCCCGAATTGCCCATGTCGAGTGGTTTTTCCGGCTGAAGCAGCGCGCCAACGCCCACCCCGTGGATGCGCCATTCAACATTACCCCGATCATCCTGAGCCTGTCGAAGGACGCTGGCGCCCATCGCCCGCATCGCCGCGGCGGTGGCCAGTACGTCCTCACCCTCCAGCAAGCCCGACACGCGGGTTTCGCCCACAGCCAATGCGCCCAGCATGATCGAGCGGTGGCTGATCGACTTGTCTCCGGGCACCCGGATCGTGCCCCTAAGCGGCCCGGTGGGGAGGAAACGGCGCGGTCGCGGGGCAGTATTGGCAGGAGCGGACAAGGCGCTGGGCTTTCGTTCGGGACCGGGAAATGCGCGCGGCTTTTGACAGCGCCTGCGCACTATGGCAAGGCGCCGCCGCGCTGGAGCAGGCGTAGCTCCTCTCCAATAGGTATTCACAGTTTTCAGCCCGGGCCGCGGCATCGGGCAGTATTTGAGGAATTGACATGGCCAAGGCTGAATGGGGCGCCAAACACGGTTGCCCGAAATGCGGCACCCGCTTCTACGATCTGGGCAAGGATGACCCGGTAAGCTGCAT
>VFKS01000372.1 GCA_009885425.1 Novosphingobium sp. | reverse complement strand
TGGTGGCGCGCTGGGCAGCCTACAGTCAGGACGGCGACATGATCGGCGGCGATCTGCCCGGCTGGCTCGGCACGCTGTTCCGCCAACGCGGGGTCAAGGCGCTGACCGACCAGCGCGGCGAATGCGTCTATGCCGGCTGCCCGCATTACCGCAAATGCTTCATCGAACGCGCCGCGCGGGCCAGCGCGCAGGCCGATCTGGTGATCGCCAACCACGCGTTGGTCATGGTCAACGCTGCACGTGGGCGCGATACGGCCCAGCGACCGACCCGGATCGTGTTCGACGAGGGCCATCACGTATTCGAAGCAGCGGACTCGACCTTCTCTGCCGCGCTCACCGGCAATGAAACAATTGAACTGCGCCGCTGGGTAATCGGCCCGGAACGCGGGGCCAAAGGACGCCGCCGGGGTCTTTCCGCGCGACTGGCTGACCTCGCCAGCTATGACGAAGCCGGCGGCAAAGCGATCGCCGCCGCGCGCCACGCGGCAGAGGCACTGCCCGGCGACGGCTGGCTGCAACGCTTGCAGGAAAACACCCCGTCCGGCCCGCTAGAGGAATTGCTCGCCGCTGTCCGCGCCACCGTATACGCCCGCGATGAAAGCGGCGGGCAAGAGGCGGGCTATGGCCTGGAGACCGAGGTAGCGCAGCTCGATGGCGATTTCATCGAACGCGCAGGCGCAGCGCAGACGGCGCTGGCTGAACTGCGCAGTCCGCTGATCCGGCTGGGGGTGCGGCTGGAGGCTTTACTGGCCGAACCGCCCGACTGGCTCGATGGTCCGGGCCGTGCTCGGATCGAAGGGGCACGGCACTCGCTCGGCTGGCGGATAGACCTGCTGATCGCTTGGGAGGCTTTGCTGGGCCGGATGGGCGGACCTACTGATCCCGAATTCGTTGACTGGCTGGCGGTTGAACGCGGCGATGCGCGCGAATTTGACATCGGCATCCACCGCCGCTGGCTTAATCCGATGAAGCCCTTTGCCAAGACCGTTCTGGAAGGCGCCCACGGCGTCATGCTGACCAGCGCCACCTTGCGCGATGGCCACGATTGGGATGCGGCGGTGACCCATTCGGGCGCGCCGGTGCTTGGCCTCGCGCCGCGCCTGTCCAGTTTTGACAGCCCGTTTGACTATGCCGTGCAAGCCGAAGTTCTGATCGTTACCGATGTGCCCAAGGGCGATCTGGCCGCGCTGGCCGGGGCCTATGCCCGGTTGATCGAGGCGGCGCAGGGCGGCGCGCTTGGCTTGTTCACCGCGATCCGCCGCCTGCGCGCGGTCCACGGCCGGATCGCGGATCGGCTCGCACG
>VFKS01000494.1 GCA_009885425.1 Novosphingobium sp. | reverse complement strand
TGACTCTGATGGTGGCGGGAACGGTGATCGGCTGGCTGCTGTGCGCGCAAGATCCCGATTGGTATTTCTCGCTGTTCCCGGCCGAGCTTGCCGGAGACCGGGTGCCCGGTGCCAGCGCCGAGATTCTGCGCAAAGGGCTGTTCGGCAACGGCGGGCAGCCCGGCCTGTCAGTCTTCGCCGCCAGCCTGTTCAGCCACAACGCCGGGATCGCGATCCTGTGCTTTGCGCTGGGTTTTGCTTTTGGCATTCCGCCGCTGCTGCTGCTGGTCCAGAACACCACGATGCTGGGCGCAATCCTGTGGCTCTATGCCGGGCAAGGGCTGACCTTTGAGATTTCAGGATGGCTGGCAGTGCACGGAACGACCGAGCTGTTCGCGATCCTGCTGGCGGGCGGAGCCGGTTTGCACGTCGGCCGCTCAATGGCCTTTCCCGGTGACCAGTCGCTATTGGAAGCGACCGCTGCGGCCGGACAGCGCGCCGCCGTAGTGATGGCCGGCGTAGTGGTGATGCTGCTGATCGCCGGCTTGCTCGAAGGGTTCGCGCGCCAGTTGATCGATCAGACCGAAGCGCGGCTGGCGCTGGGCGGTGCGATGCTGGTATTCTGGCTGGCTTACTTCTTCCTGCTGCGCCGCTTGCCCGCGGGCAGTGAAACCGCATGAGCAGCAACGAAGTCCGTAGCGCAAAACGCCGCCGCGTGCTGATCACTCCCGAAGGGATTGCCCTGCCGGTGATCCTGGCTGGGCGCGGTGCGCGGCTGGGAGCCTTGCTGATCGACCTCACGATCATCACGGTCACGATCATCGTGGCGGTGATCGTATTGGGCTTTGCCGGGGCCGGCGCGATCATCGAAGGCGCCGCCAAGAACACCCGCAACCCGGCGGCCGAGACAATCCAGATCGTGCTGATCCTGATCCTGTTCGTGCTGCGCTATGGCTATTTTCTGCTGTTCGAATTGGGCCCGCGCGGCGCGACCCCGGGCAAACGGATGACCGGCATCCGGATTGCCGCGCGCAGCGGCGGGCGGCTTTCGACCGAAATGGTGCTAGCCCGCAACCTGCTGCGCGATATCGAACTTTTCCTGCCGATTGGCGCGCTGTTTGCGCTGGGCTTTGTTGGCGGGCTGACCAACTGGCTGGCCGTCGGGTGGCTAATGGTGTTCGCACTGTTCCCGTTCTTCAACCGCGACCGGCTGCGCGCCGGCGATCTGGTTGCGGGAACCTGGGTGGTAGAGGCGCCCCGGCAAAAGTTGCAGGCCGCGCTGTCCACCACCCAGACCGCCGCCAGTGGGACCAGCGCTACCACCGGCGCCAACTACAAATTCGGCGAGGCAGAACTCGCGATCTATGGCGAGTATGAGCTCCAGACGCTGGAGCGGGTGCTGCGCGAAGATCGCCCCGATGCCTTATTTGCGGTGCACGAAGCGATCTGCCGCAAGATCGGCTGGCACCCCGGCGCAGGTGACGAGCGCGCGTTCCTCGAAGCCTATTACACCCAGCTGCGCGCCCGCCTCGAATCCGGAATGCGGCTGGGCAAGCGCAAGGCTGACAAGTTTGCTTCCGGGGGAGGCTGACCTCCCCCGGAAGTCAGGTCATGCCGCTTAGTTGCGGAAGGACTGGGCCCGCAGCAGCTGTGTGCTGATGGTCTTGCGATATTTGTCGCGCGCAGCCGATCCGGCGCGCTGTTGATCCTCGGTCATCTTCATGTGGTCGCGCATCATCTTGCTGCGCCGGTCACCTTCAGCCGGATCGGCAAAGCTCTTGAACCGGGTGACCAGATAGACATCGGGTTCTCCGGCACGCTTGTGCGGATTGGTCAGCACTTCAAAGCTGGTGATCCAGCCTTGCGACTTGGCGAACTCACGCTCGGCTTTCCATTCGGTGGCAAGGTAAATGCCGTAATCCCGGGCAGACCCCGGCTCGACCGTGACCGCTGCGACAGTGACATAGTCACCGCCGACGAATGGTCCCGATTGCGCGATTGCGACCGGTGAAGCTGCAATGGCAAAAGCAGCCAGCGGCAAAGCCGCGCGACGAAGCATTTTCATGATTGTTTCCTCCTGAGAGGCTGGCCGACGCAAAAGGCTGCGGCGGCGAGCCGATTATCTCGGAGTCGGGCGACCCTTTTTAAAGCCGGCGCCAAGGCGCGGAATGCTATGTCGCTTGGCGTTTCGAGTCAAATCAAGGTTAATGCGGCCTAGAACGCGGGCTCGATCTTGGGCGCAGGCGCTGGTTCGGACGCAGACTCGGGCATGGACACTTCCGGCAGGGGCACCTTGGGCGGAGCGATCCCGCCCGGGCCATCATTGCGGAAGATCGCCACCTCGCGCTGGCCATCGCTGTTGGCGCGGGCGCGGTACATGCCCGAGGTGTTGAAGCTGAACGCGCTCTGGCCATCGGGCGCAATCACGATCACCCCGCCATCGCCGCCCATCTCGCCTACTTCCAGCATTACCGTATCGGCGGCGGTCTGCGGGCTTTCGCCGGTGAAGCGGATCCGGGCGCAAATCTCGTGCGCCACGCCTTCGCGAATGAAGTATTCGCCGGTCCCGGTGGCCGAAACCGCACAAGCCCGGTCATCGGCATAGGTCC
>VFKS01000429.1 GCA_009885425.1 Novosphingobium sp. | reverse complement strand
GGTTCGATCTGGTGCTGGAAAAGGCCTGCGAGCTGGGGGTGCGGAGGATCCAGCCGGTGCTGACCCGGCGCTGCGTGGCCGACAAGCTGAACCTTGATCGCGCCCGCGCGGTTTTGACCGAAGCTGCCGAGCAGTGTGCCCGCACCGCCCTGCCGGAATTGGCCGCGCCGGTGAAACTGGAAGCCGTGCTCAAAGTTTGGGACGCGGACCGGGCGCTGTTCTTTGCCGACGAGAACGGCGGCGCAAATGCTGTGCAGCAATTTGCCGCGCATGCTGGTCCTGCCGCGCTGCTGACGGGTCCCGAAGGCGGGTTCGACGAAGCCGAGCGCGCGGCGGTGCGCGCTTTGCCCTCGGCCCACGCGATCACGCTCGGCCCGCGTATCCTGCGCGGCGAGACGGCGGCGATTGCGGCAACGGCGTTGTGGATGGGAACTCGCGGGGATTGGTGACCCTCACCCAAAGGGGAGGATTTAGACTAGCGCACCGGCATTCTAGGCACTAACTCCCCCGCATGAGCACCAGACAAGTTTCAGATCGCAACGATCCTTTGATCGAGAGCCGCGACCAGCTGATCGCCCCGATGGCCAAGGGCGAAAAGCCGCGTGAGGCCTGGCGGATCGGCACCGAGCACGAGAAACTGGTCTATTGCACCAGCGATCACCACGCCCCCAGCTACACCGAACCGGGCGGTATTCGCGACCTGCTGAAGGCGCTCGAGGACTATGGCTGGACGCCGGTGAATGAAATCGGTGCAGATGGGGCGAGCAACGTAATCGCGCTGTCGGGCAGCGATGGCGCGGTCAGTCTGGAGCCAGCTGGTCAGCTCGAGCTATCCGGCGCGCCGCTGGAAAACCTGCACCAGACCTGCGCCGAAACCGGGCGCCACCTCGATCAGGTCAAGGCAATCGGCGCCAAGACCGGCAAAGGCTTTCTGGGTTTGGGGATGTGGCCGGACAAGACCCGCGAAGAACTGCCGATCATGCCCAAGGGCCGCTATGAGATCATGCTGCGCCATATGCCGCGGGTCGGCACCATGGGCCTCGACATGATGCTGCGGACCTGCACGATCCAGGTCAATCTCGACTATTCGAGCGAGGCGGACATGGTGAAGAAGTTCCGCACCAGCCTCGCGCTGCAACCGCTCGCCACCGCGCTGTTCGCCAATTCGCCGTTTACCGAGGGCAAGCCCAACGGCTACCTCTCGTATCGCAGTCACATCTGGACCGATACCGACCCTGCCCGCACCGGGATGCTGGGCTTTGTGTTTGAGGACGGGTTCGGGTACGATCGCTATGCCGAATATATGCTCGATGTGCCGATGTACTTTGTCTATCGCGACGGCAAATATATCGACGCTTCCGGCCTTAGCTTCCGCGATTTCCTGAAGGGCGAGCTATCGGTTCTGCCGGGCGAATTGCCGACGGCGAGCGACTGGGTCGATCACCTTTCCACCGCCTTCCCCGAAGTCCGGCTCAAGAGCTTCCTCGAAATGCGCGGCGCCGATGGCGGGCCGTGGAACAAGATCTGCGCCCTGCCAGCGCTGTGGGTCGGGCTGCTCTATGACCAGACTGCGCTGGATAGCGCGTGGGATC
>VFKS01000290.1 GCA_009885425.1 Novosphingobium sp. | reverse complement strand
AGCACAAACCGCGGCCCGGTTCCGCCGGCCCTCGCACGGTCATCGCGGTTGTACAGCTGACATCGCTGCAGGCTGAGGCACCCGCAGCCGATGCATTCATCCAGCTTGCGGCGGGTCAGGCTGAGCAGCTTGATCTTCTGATCGATCATGCCGCGCATCGATTGGCTGATCGCGCGCCAATCGCCCAGCGTGGGCGTTCGACCCTGCGGCAGTTTGGACAGTTCCACCTCAATCTCGGTCAGGCCCAGCCCCAGCTTTTGTGCGATCAGGATGAAGCTCAATCGCCGGATGTCGCTGCGCAGAAAGCGGCGCTGGTTGCCCATCGTGCGGAACGCTTGGATCAGACCTTTGTCCTCGTAAAACCGGATGGCCGAGACCGCGAGGCCAGTGCGCCGGGCCAGTTCACCAATTGGCAAGAGGTCATTGCGGTCCATGGGCAGTCTCCGAAAGAGCTTGACCTCAAGTTAGCTTGAGGTTGCACAAAGGCAAGCGCGGTGATTCGCCGCTGCGGCCAAGCGCCCTCAAAAAGGACTGAAACGATGCCAAGCGGCTTTCTTGAACACGCCAATATCACCGTCAGCGATCCCGAACGTTCCTCCGCGCTGCTGCAAGAACTGTGCGGCTGGCACGAACGTTGGCGCGGGCCTTCGCAGCTCGGTGGCAGAACCATCCATGTCGGCAATGATCGCGACTATCTGGCGCTCTACACCCACGACAGTCTGGCACCGCACTTTACCAAGGGCCAGCCGCTCAACCACATCGCGCTAGTGGTCGACGATCTCGATAGCGCCGAAACGATCGTCAAGGATGCCGGTCTGATACCGATGAACCATGGCGACTACGAGCCGGGACGGAGGTTCTATTTCTTCGATTGGGACGGGATCGAGTTTGAGATGGTGAGTTACAGTTAGAGCAGCGATTGCTGGGCCGGACCGCCTCCGGCCCAGCGTGCATCGGTCCGCTCGACCGTGATTGCATGCCCCCAAGTCTGGCACAGCGCCAATGCTTCGTCCGCCGATCCCTCCAGCCAGTATCGCTGGGCGTCGTGGCTGAGGATCAGCGGCATCCGGTCATGGACATCGGCCATCTCAGGGTGCCCATCGACCATCACCAAGGTATAGACCTCGCCCCATTCAGCGCTCGCCCGCCACAGCCCGGCCACCGCAAACACATCCGCACCGGGCAAGCCGTACCAGGTCCGGGTCATCCGGCCTTTCTCGCCCTCGGCCTCGGCCCACTGGCTGACCGGAACGAGGCAGCGGCGGTGCGCAAAACTGTCGCGCCAGAAGCCTGTCAGCAGCTTGTCTTCGCGGGCGTTGGTGACGGGTTTGGGTTTGAGTTTCTGGCCCTGCTTGCCGGTCAGCACCAACGGAAACCCCCAATGCATCGCCCGCGCCTGCCCTTCGGCGATTACCAGACCGGGAGTGCCGGGATAGACCTCGGCAGCATAGTTGGCCGTCAGATCGCCTTCGACGTTGAAGAGCTGGGCGACTTCCTGCGTGCCTTTGGTCATGCGGTAGAGGTTGCACATCCTATTTCAGCCGCGCGCAGCCGCCGCGGATCTCGGCGCCGATCGACCAGGTCGCGCTGTAGGAATAAATCGTGTCGGACATCCCGTCGCTGCACTTGGCGGGCATGATTAGCAAGATCACCTGCTCCCCTCCCAACTTGCCAAAGTAGCGGGTGTCACTGGCGACTTTGGCCGTGGTGTAGGCGATCCGGGTGCCCGCTAGGTTCTCGGGCGTCTTATAGACCAGAGCTTCGGGCGTGACCTCAACCGACCAGAACGGCTCGGTGCCTATGGCCTGATAATACTTGCCCTTGACCAGATTGTCAGCCGGGATCGAGATCGGCGCTTTGTTTGCATCACCGGGTAAAGCAGGTCGCGCCTTGCTCAAATCGCCCGGTATTGTCGGCGGCTGCGGGGGACGATCGCTTGGTCCCTCGATCAGATCAATGCTTTCAACCTCGCTTGCAGACGGCTCAGCCGGCGCCTGATCGGCCGGCTTGCACCCCGCCAGCACCACCAACCCCGCCAGCACAACACTACGCATTGCCCACCACCCAGCAGGCCGCCGCGACCAGCAGGCCGAGGGTGCGGTTGGAACGGAACCGGGCGAGGGCATTGTCAGCATCGCTATCCTCCAGTGTCAGCACTTGCCAACCAAGGTGCGCCGCCGCTGGGAGAAGCGCAAGCAGCGCGATCCAATCCGGCCGCAACAGCCAGAACGCCAGCGCCCACAGCGCCACTGCCCCGGCATAGAACCCCGCCACGCCGCTGCGTAGGTGCTGACCCAGTGTCAGCGCGGAGGAGCCGATCCCGACCGAGGCATCATCCTCGCGGTCCTGACAGGCGTAGATCGTGTCATAGCCGATGCACCATAGCACTGATCCGGCATAGAGCGCGGCCAGCACATCGAGCCGGTCCCCGCGCAGCGCAATCCAGCCCACGGGAGCGCCCCAGGTGAAGACCAGGCCCAGCCAAATTTGCGGGAATCCTGTGATCCGCTTCATGAACGGGTAGGCCGCGACCAGCGCCAGACTGCCGAGCGCCACTGCCTGCGCCTGCCAGCGGAGTTGCAACAGCACCACCAGTCCAACCCCGCACAACACGGCCAGCCAGACCCACGCCGCCCGCTTGCTCACCCGGCCACTAGCGACCGGGCGCAGCGCGGTCCGCGCAACCTGCCGGTCAAGATCGGCATCGACGATATCGTTATAGACACACCCCGCCCCGCGCATCGCGATTGAGCCGAGCAGCAACCACGCCAGCAGCGCCCACTCGCTTTGCCCGCCCGCCAGCAGCACCCCCCAGGCGCAAGGCCAGAACAGCAGCCACCAGCCGATCGGGCGGTCGAACCGGGCGAGCTGGGCATAGTCACGCAAGCGTGGCGGCAAGGCAGCGATCAAGCCGCGGTGTTGGGTATCGGGGACGATTTCGGCGGTCATATTCGTTCTGTAGCCAATCGAGCAAAATGCGCTAGAGCTTGCCCATGCCCGCCATCCCCGCCTGGCCGCCCAAGAGCGCACCGCGTCTGTT
>VFKS01000075.1 GCA_009885425.1 Novosphingobium sp. | reverse complement strand
GCAAAACGAAGCGTCATATTGTTGTGTTCTCAGCTATGCGACTTGGAGGACCGCTATAGCGCGGGGCCGCTAAGTCTTAGTGTCTGGCTTTGGTTGCCAAGTCCTTTACCAAGGATAGCGATCAGCCCGCGATCAGGCCCCAGGTCGGCCGATCCATTTGCCCGAATTCTCAAACTCAGGCTTCACGCCATGGCTCCCGGGCAACTTGTCACCGCTGTATTGCTTGTCGCCGCCGCGTTTTTCGACATCAGGGGCATAGCGCGGAGCCGGGGCCGGGCGGGCCGGGGCCTGACCGGTATCGCCGGGCTGGCTCAAGCCCGGATTGCTTTGCGCCGCGCTCTGCAACCCGGTGTCATAGCTTTTCTGCAAGGCCAGCGGATCGAGCACGGGATCGGGAGCCTTGTCGGCCGCCGGGTTGCGGGCGTGGGGCACTGCCATCGGCTCGCCCCCGGCATAGGCAAAGCGGAAGGTTCCGGCCTGCCCGGCCTTGCCCTTGAAGCTGTAGAACCGGTGCGCGCCGATTGTGGCGATCGGGTTGAGGCTGGGCGCCCAATAGGGGTGGATCTGGATCGTGTGATAATGCGTGGCCAACCCCACCGCCGGTTCGACATAGCCTGACAGCGCGCCGATTGCGGTGCGGCGGGCGCGTTCCCAGAAGAACGGGTTGGGGCGGCGACCCAGCGCGCCATCGCAGGTAAAACTGAACTGGCAGCCGGTGCTGCGTTCACTGCCCTGATAGACCACCCCGCAGACGGTGTTCGGATAGGCCGGATGCGCCACCCGGTTGAGCACGACCTGCGCCACTGCGCGCTGGCCCTGATCGGGCTCGCTGGCAGCTTCGTAATAGACCGCGGCGGTCAGGCATTCGGCCGCGCGGCCGCGATCAACGCCCGAAAGATCGAACCGCATCGCGCGCGCTACTGGCCCACCGGCAAAATCGACCAGCGCGGTTTCGGCGCCATCGGTGGCCAGCACATCATAGCCCGGCGCCAGTTCTTCTGTGACCGCCACGTAGTAAAAGGCGGAACCGGGAAAGCTGCCGCCGATCTGCTCGAACGGCATCGGCTCCAGCGCCAGATCGGTGTTGCCGGCATTGCCAATATCGAACGGCCGCCAATCGGTCGGCGCGGCCAGCGCCGGAACCGCCATCGCCGCCAGCAGCACCAGCGCGCGGCGGCCCCAATGCTTGCGGCGCCCGCGCATCCCCAGCGTGCGCGCGCCGCGCCGCGGATACCGCGCGCCAAAATCGCGCGGTCTGGGTTCAAAGGGGAGGGCGGATAGCGGGTTCATCAAGACTCGGGTTTGGGCTGCGCGCGTTTGCGCGTAGCGGATGGGGCGCCCACCGGGCCACCGCGCAAATCGCGCCGTGCCGAACCGGGACGGACTGCGGGCATAGCGCTAAGCGGTTAAAATAGGCCCAACTTGCATCCCGGTGATTGCGGGCGTAGGGGCGCTCCCACGTCATCGGTTGTTTGGGAAACCAAACCTAAGAGGGAAGCAGGTGTAACGCCTGCGCTGCCCCCGCAACTGTGACCGGGGAGCGATGCGCCGCTCACGTCACTGGCCTTAGGGCTGGGAAGACAGGCGCAAAGCATTGATCCGGGAGCCAGGAGACCTGCCAGTGACGGTCGTTCCGCAGCCGGGCGGGGTGTACCGGGTGTAAGCAGGGGCTCGCGATTTCGTGCGGGCAGCCTCGCCATGGACGGCGTTCGTTCAATGGCTTGAGGATTACCTATGAAATATCTATATTTGCTGAGTTGTTCGGTTCTGTTGGCAACACCTGCGTGGGCGCAGGATGCCAGTTCGGTCGATGAGCCGGAAG
>VFKS01000198.1 GCA_009885425.1 Novosphingobium sp. | reverse complement strand
GGCTGACTGGACCAACGCAGCCAGCATCGCCCCGTTGCTGGCAGGGATCTGGTGCAGCGCGCAATTTTCGGGATCGCTGGCCAGCTCATCGCCGCTGTCGATCACCACGATCCGGGGCAGCCGCCGCACCGCGATCAATCGGTGCCCAGCACCCAACACCAAAGCCAATTGCGCCGGGCCGATCCGGGTGCCTGCCGGGAGCAGCGGTGCGCCTTGCGCAAAATCCATGCCCTTGCGGCGGATATGCTTGTTCGTGGGATCAGGCGGTGTGCCGGTCAGCGTCAGCGTAGCGCCATCGCGCGCCGCATCTTCCTGGATCAGCACCATGTCTGCACCTACAGGAACCAACGCCCCGGTGGCGATCCGGACCGCCTCGCCTGGGCCCACAGTGCCGCTGAATGGATGCCCGCAGGCGCTTTCCCCGATCACGCGCCACGAGCCCGGCGGATCGGCTGCCCGCAGCGCGTAGCCATCCATTGCCGAGAGGTCAGCGGGAGGCTGGGTCCGCCGCGCCACCAGCGGCTCGGCCAGATAGCGCCCCAAGGCCTCGGCCACTGGCACCCGTTCAACCGGCAAAGGCACCGCCATGGCCAGCAGCCGCCCCTGCGCCTCAGCCAGGGTGAGCAGTGTCATTGGGCCGGGGCCTTCCAGTCACCCGATTTGCCGCCACGCTTTTCGAGCAGGCGGATGCCGGAAATGATCATGCCCTTGTCGAGCGCCTTGGCCATATCGTAAAGTGTCAGGAGTGCGATGGAAGCCGCTGTAAGGGCTTCCATTTCCACCCCAGTTCGTCCGGTCAGCGAGGCACTGGCGATGACCCGAACCGCGCCATCCTCTATTTCAAAATCCACCGTCACCGCGTCGAGCGCCAGCGGGTGACACAGCGGAATCAGCTCAGCGGTTTTTTTGGCCGCCATGATCCCGGCGATCCGCGCTGCAGCCAGCACATCGCCCTTGGGCACTGTTCCATCGCGGATCGCGGCGAGTGCCTCTGCCGACATCGCGATCCGGC
>VFKS01000027.1 GCA_009885425.1 Novosphingobium sp. | reverse complement strand
CCGGCGGGTTCGGGATCGGCGCCTATGAGGCTGCCGAACTGGTCAAGGCGATGCGCGGTCAGCTTGATGTCGAAAGCCGCGAAGGGCTGGGCACCCGCTTTTTGGTCCGCCTGCCGATAGCCGAAGCGGCTGCCCTGTTTGAAACCGTTCGTGAGGCCGGTCCCGCCGGTCAGAAGGTTGCCTGATGTCTGATCCCAAACCCAAGCTGCTGATCGTCGAGGATGACGCCGGATTGCAGGCCCAGCTCAAATGGGCTTATCCGGACTTTGAGGTGTTTCAGGCTTCGGACCGGGCCGGGGCGATTGCCCTGCTCCGCAGCGAGGAACCGCCGGTGGTGACGCTCGATCTTGGCCTGCCGCCAGATCCCGATGGGACCAGCGAAGGTTTTGCCGTGCTCGACGAGATCATGGCGCTGAAACCCGACACCAAAGTGATTGTCGCATCGGGCCATGGTGCGCGCGAATCTGCGCTACAAGCGATCGCCAAGGGGGCCTACGATTTCTACCAGAAGCCGGTTGATATCGAAGCCTTGGGACTGATCGTTCGCCGCGCCGCGCAGCTTCACCGGATCGAAGCAGAGAACCGCCAGCTGGCCTCCAAATCGGGGGACGAGAACCGGGTGCTGGGCCGCCTGATTACCTCGGCGCCGGAAATGGTCAAAGTCGCCCGGACGATTGAACGCGTTGCCAACACCAACGTCTCGGTGATGCTGCTGGGTGCCAGCGGGACCGGCAAGGAACTGCTGGCCCGCGGCCTGCATGAAGCGAGCGACCGCCGCCATGGCGCTTTCGTTGCGATCAACTGCGCGGCAATCCCAGAAAACCTGCTCGAAAGTGAACTGTTCGGGCATGAGAAGGGCGCTTTTACCGGTGCGGTCAAGACCACCGAGGGCAAGATCGAAATGGCCGCTGGGGGCACGCTGTTCCTCGATGAAGTTGGCGATATCCCGCTGCCGCTGCAGGTCAAACTGCTGCGCTTTTTGCAGGAGCGGGTGATCGAGCGGATCGGTTCGCGCAAGTCGATTGCGGTCGATACCCGGATCGTATGCGCAACACACCAGAACCTCGAAGCAATGATCGCTGAAGGCCGGTTCCGTGAGGATCTGTTCTACCGCTTGGCCGAAATCGTCGTGAAGATTCCCAGTCTGGCCGAACGTCCGGGTGATGCGGCCTTGCTGGCCAAAACCTTCATGACGCGTTTTTCGCGCGAGATGAACCCGGCGGTCAAAGGCTTTGCGCCCGATGCCCTGACGGCGATCGACGCCTGGCCATGGCCTGGCAACGTGCGCGAACTGGAGAACCGGGTAAAGCGCGCGGTAATCATGACCGAGGGAAAATTGATCGGCGCCTGCGACCTCGATCTGGCTGCACCGGACGAAGGTGATGGGCAGGTGCTCAACCTCAAGAGCGCGCGTGAAACGGCCGACCGCAAAGTCATCCGCCACGCTTTGGCGCGCAGCGAAGGCAATATTTCCAATACTGCCAAACTGCTCGGGATCAGCCGTCCGACGCTTTACGATCTGCTCAAGCAGTACGATCTGCAGGCCTGAGCCGATGCGCCGGATCGCTTTGGCGCTGGTCTTGGTGGCGCTCGCGGCGCCGTCCCTGACTGTGCCTGAAGCGGCGCAGGCTGATCTGGCGAGCGCGCGCACGGCATTGCAGCGAGGCGATGGGATCGCCGCCGAGGCGGATCTCCAGCGGGCCTTGGCCAGGGGGGCGAGCAAGCCCGATGTGGCCGCCGATATGGGCGAGGCGCTGATCCAGCAGGGGGAGCGCGACAAGGCGCGGGGATGGCTGGGACCGGCACAATTCGATCCCGCGCAGGCTGGCCGTGGCTGGCGCCTGCTCGGCATGCTTGAGCGGCTCGATGGTAATCTGGCTGCATCAGGCAAGGCCTATGATCAGGCCATGCGGATCACCCCTAACGATCCGCAGATGTGGGTCGAAATCGGCCGTTTACGGTATCAGGGCGGGGAGCATTTGCTGGCAATCGCGGCCGCTGATCGCGCGCTGGCGGCCGGGCCTGACAATCCCCGCGCGCTCGAATTCAAGGCGCAGCTGGTGCGCGATGCCGAAGGCGATGCGGCGGCGCTGCCGCTTTATGAAAAGGCGCTCAGTACCTCGCCCAAAGATCTTCTGTTGCTTGGTGGTTATGCCGCGTCGCTGGGTGAGCTGGGCCGGGCGAGCGAGATGCTGGCCGTCACGCGCAAGATGATCGCAATTGATCCGCGCCAGCCTCAGGCGTTCTACCTGCAAGCGGTTTTGGCAGCGCGGGCAGGCAACTCCGATCTGGCCCGAGCGATGCTCAACCGCACCGGAGACCAGCTCGACACTATGCCAGCAGCACTCCTGCTGAGCGGCGCGCTTGAACTTGAAGCAGGCAATGCCAATGCTGCCGCGCAGCAGCTGACCAGGTTGGCCGATCTGCAACCCGCCAACCAGCGCGCCGCAAGCTTGCTGGCGCGGGCACTTTATGAAGCGGGGGACTATCAGCAGTTGTTTGCCCGCTTTGGCCTGCAAGCGGGCCGGGCCGATGCCTCACCCTATCTGCTTGGCATTCTGGGCCGGGCGCTCGAAGTTCAAGGTGACCGGATCGCTGCTGCACCGCTGCTGGACCGAGCGGCGGGGGCCGCAGCGCCAGAGCTGATGCCAGCCTTCGAACGCGATGGTCCAGCGGATCTGGGCGCAGGATGGTCGGCAAACCAGGTCAATCCCGGCCTTGCCGCACGCTATGTCCGCAGTCTGTTAATAGCTGGCGACCAAGCCGGAGCGCGCCAGGTTGCTGCGCGCTATGTCGAGCTGCGCCCCAGCTCGGCAGAGGCGCTGGGCTTGATCGGCGACACTGATTTGCTTGCTGGTCGGGGGGGTGCGGCGCTTGACCGATATTCGCTCTCGGCCAAAGTTCGCTTTAATGATCAACTGGCGCTGCGCTGGGCGATTGCGTTGGAACGAGCCGGTCGCGGTGATCAGGTGTCCGGCATGGTTTCGCGCTATCTCAGCTTGTTTCCGGGAAGCCGGTTGATGATGCGGATTGCCGGAAATCAGGCGCTGACCGCGCAGGACTGGCCGCGCGCGCGGTCGTTGTTTGAGAACCTGGTGCTGCGCGGCGGCAATCGCGATGCCGGGCTGCTGGCTGATCTAAGCCTTGCTCAATTGCGGAGTGGTGATGCCAAGGCCGCCTTGATCAGCGCCGAGCGCGCCTGCCAAATTGCGCCGGCAAGCCCGTTCGCAGCTTTGGTCCGGGCTTTGGCGCTGAATGCGCTTGACCAAGATCTCGATCTGGCCCGGCAGCTGGTCGAACAGGTCAGCAAGACCGCACCGAATAATCCCTTGCTGGCCGAGGCCCGCCGCAAATTGCGCTAAGCCACTCGACAATCCGCGCGGAGGCCTCTTAAAGGCAATTTCATCGCGCGATTAAATTTGTCGAGGGGTTATCATGGCCGGCGTTCTTCAGGGTGTAACCGTAATCGAACTGGCCGGGATCGGGCCGGGTCCGTTCTGCGGAATGATGCTGGCGGATCACGGCGCGCGGGTGATCCGGGTCGAGCGGCCCGGCACCAGTGGCCGGTTCGGGACAAGCGGCAACCGCGACATCCTCAACCGCAACCGCGAACGGATCGAGCTGGACCTTAAAGACCCAGCCGCGATCGCGGAGCTCAAGGAACTCGTGAAGAGCGCCGATGCCTTGATCGAAGGCTATCGCCCGGGCGTGATCGAGCGGATGGGGATCGGCCCCGATGTGCTGCTTGGCTTAAACCCCCAGCTGGTTATCGGGCGCATGACCGGGTGGGGTCAGGACGGGCCGATGGCGCCGCTGGCCGGGCACGACATCAACTACATCGCGCTGTCGGGTGCGCTGCATTCCTATGGCCGCAAGGGTGAAAAGCCGACATTTCCGGTCAACGCGGTCGGCGATTTCGGCGGCGGGGGGATGATGCTGGCCTTTGGCGTCGTGGCGGCAGTGCTGCATGCTCGCTCAGGCGGGCCGGGTCAGGTGGTGGACTGCGCGATGGTCGATGGCGCGGCGATCTTGTCGGCGATGACCTATACCTTCCTTGGCAACGGGCAGTGGCGCGATGAGCGCGGGGTCAACCTGCTCGACAGCGGCACACATTTTTACGACACCTATGAAACCAGTGACGGCAAATGGATCTCGCTTGGCTCGATCGAACCGCAATTTTATGCGCTGCTGATGGAAAAGACCGGGCTGGCCGGCGATCCCGATTTTGCCCAGCAGATGAACCCCGCGAAATGGGACGATCTGAAGGACCGGATGACCGCGTTGATCCTGACCAAGACCCGCGACGAGTGGTGCGCGATCATGGACGGAACCGATATCTGCTTCGCCCCGGTGCTAAGCCTGAGGGAAGCGCCGCAGCATCCGCATAACGTGGCGCGCAGCACTTTCGTTGAGGATGGCGGAATGGTCCAACCCGCTCCCGCGCCGCGTTTTTCAGTCACGCCTGCACCGGCGCCCAAACTGGCTGGGCGGTAGCGCCGGTTTCCTACCGCGCGGGTCTCTGTCATAGTCGCCCCATAGGCGAGAAACAGCGCGTCTTTTTTGTTTCTTGAACCCTGTCAGGTTTGTGATGTTTCAAGGCGAAGGAGCGATGCGGCGATAATGGCGATCCTATCCCGCATCGACCCGATGGTGCGCCTGCTGGTGCTGGCAATCGCGCTGGCGCTGGTCTTGCCCGTAACCGGCGGCGCGCGCGAAGTGGCGCAATTTGTCGCCAATGCTGCGGTGTTTTTGCTGTTCTTCCTCAACGGCGTGCGGCTTCCCCGGCATGAAGTGGTGGCGGGCCTCGGCAATCACCGGCTGCTGCTGCCGCTGACGCTGTGGTGTTTTGGTGGCATGGCACTGGTCGGGTGGGGCCTGTGGCAGGTGGGGCAGGGCTGGATGCCGCCCCTGATCGCGCTGGGTTTTCTCTATCTCGGCTGCCTGCCGTCTACAGTGCAATCGGCCACAGCCTACAGCTCGCTGGCGGGCGGCAATCTGGCGAGTTCGGTGGTGGCAGCGGCGCTGCTCAACCTGCTCGGCGTGTTCATCACCGCGCCGCTGTTCTCGCTGCTTGGGGGGGGAAGCGGCCCGGCACTGCATGGCGATGGCCTGCTCAAGGTTGTAGTGATCCTGTTGCTGCCGTTCATGCTGGGCCAGATTGCCCAAGCCAAGTTTCAGGGTTGGGTGGCGCACAACCGCCAGCTCACCACCTGGTTTGATCGCCTTTCGATCGCGGTCGCGGTCTATGTGGCCTTTTCAGGCGCAGTTGAGCAACGCTTCTGGACCCAGGTTGACCCGGCCGGTTGGATCTGGCTGCTGGCCGGGATCGCGCTCTATCTGGTGATCGGGCATTGCGGCGCATGGCTGCTGGGCGGAGCGTTGAAGCTTGATCGCGCCAACCGGATTTCCATGCTGTTTGCTGGCGCGCAAAAGAGCATTGCGATGGGCGCGCCGCTGGCGTCTGTCCTGTTCCCGCCCGCCGTGGCGGGGCTCGTGCTGCTGCCGATCCTGCTTTACCATCTGGTGCAGCTGGTGCTGGCGGCGCCAATCGCCGCCAGGCTTAGTCGGACCTGACTGCAGCTTCGAGGTCAGCATCGGGGTTGCGCCGGTTGTGCCGGACCGACCACCACAGCGACACGCCAATCAGGATCGCGCCGATCAGTCCGGTGATTGTCTCAGGAATGTGGAACTTGGCCGAAAGCAGCATGATCCCGCCCAGCGCGATGATCGCCCAGAACGCGCCGTGTTCGAGATAGCGGTACTGCGCCAGTGTCCCTTGCTTGACCAAATGGATCGTCATCGACCGGACAAACATCGCCCCGATCGACAACCCCAGCGCGATCACCACCATGTTGTTAGACAGGGCAAAAGCGCCGATCACGCCATCAAAGCTGAACGAGGCATCGAGCACGTTGAGGTAGAGGAACCCGCCAAGCCCCGAGCGGACCACCACGCCGTTCAGCTTCATTGCCTCGTCGCGCATTTCGAGGATCGTGCTGATCGCCTCAACCGCGATGAAGCAGACCAAGCCCAGCGTGCCTGCGACCATGAAGGTCAGCGCATCGGCAGCCGGAAGCATTGTGGAAATCAGGTAGATGATCAGCAGCAGCAGCGCGATTTCTGCCGCCTTAATGTTCGATACCAGGCTGAGCTTGCGTTCGATCCAGCCGATCCAATGCACGTCTTTCTCACCATCGAAAAAGAACGACAGTCCGACCATCGCCAGAAAGGCCCCGCCAAACCCTGCAATCCCGACATGGGCGCTGCTGACTATCGCTTCGTATCGGGCAGGATCGTTGAGCGAGAGGTTGAGCGCTTCGACCGGCCCGAGCCCGGCCGCGATCGCCACAATTGCCAGTGGAAAAACGATCCGCATCCCGAACACCGCAATCACCATGCCCCAGGTCAAAAACCGGCGTTGCCAGACTTCATCCATCTCTTGCAGTACCGCGGCATTGACCACGGCATTGTCGAACGACAGCGACACTTCCAGTATCGACAGGACAAAGATGATCCACAGGATCGAAGCGGTCGCCGCCAGATTGCCGGTTTGAGCCCAGGCGTACCAAGCGCCCAGCATGAAGCAGGCGACCGTGAAGAGGATCGAGCCCTTGTAGAATTTCATTAACATGGATTGGCCTTGTCAGGTGTAGTTCCGCGCGCCCGCAGGCGCGGCGATTCATTTGGGTTGATAGGTTTGATCGATAGTCGGGAAAGTGCGCGCCCGGACCTCTTCGGCGTAGCGCTGTGCTGCGCCCGAAATCGTTTCGGCGATGGCCTCATAGCGTTTTACGAACCGGGGGACGCGTTCGAACATCCCCAGCATGTCTTCGGTCACCAGCACTTGCCCATCGCATTGGGCCGAGGCGCCGATCCCGATGGTGGGGCATGAAACTGCTTGGGTGATCTGGATCGCGACCGGTTCGATCACCCCTTCGATCACCATCGCAAAGACTCCTGCCTGGTCGAGCGCCATGGCATCGGCGACGATTTTGGCGGCTTCGGCGTCACTGCGGCCGCGCGCGCCATAGCCGCCCAACACGTTGACTGCTTGCGGGGTCAGCCCGACATGGCCCATCACCGGAATGCCGCGCTGGTTGAGGAAGGCCACCGTCTCGGCCATCACTTCGCCGCCTTCGAGCTTGACCGCATCACAGCCGGTTTCCTTCAGTAGCCGGGTCGCGCTGGCGATCGCCTGCTCTTTCGAGGATTCGTAAGTGCCGAACGGGAGATCCACCGCAACTGCGGCGTGGTAAGAGCCGCGCACCACCGCAGCGCCATGGGCAACCATCATGTCGAGCGTGACCTGCACCGAGGATGGCAGGCCATAGATCACTTGCCCCAACGAGTCGCCGCAGAGCAGCAGATCGCAGTGGGCATCGAGCAGTTGCGCCTGCCGCGCGGTATAGGCCGTCAGCATGACGATGGGATCAGTCGTCACGCCGTCTACCTTGCGCTGACGGATCGCCGGGATGGTCAATCGCTTCATCGGCGTCGGCGTGGGATGGGCGCGGCTGGTCGCGGTATCGAGCTGGAAGGTCGTAGACATGCAAGGTCCTTTAGACGCTTGATCCTATCTGGGGAAGGCTTGGCAGTTAGCCCTTGCCTTGCGCGGGCTTGCCGCTAGCTTCCGCGGCCATGGGAAGTCATGCGGATCCAGCAGAAATCGGACCGTCAATTTAGGGGAACCGTATGTTCGGTCGCGTCAAATCGCTGGATGCCATTCTGGCAACCGCCGAAGTGAAGTCACTGCATCGGACGCTCGGCGTCTGTCAGTCCAACCGCGCAGAGGGGTGCTTCCGATG
>VFKS01000385.1 GCA_009885425.1 Novosphingobium sp. | reverse complement strand
TCGTGGATCATTCATAACGCCAACCACTTGCGCGAAAGCCGCGACGGCCTGAAAGTCGGCGGTCATCAGGCGAGCTGTTCTTCGATCACGACGATCATGACCGCGCTGTATTTTCAGGCACTCCGGCCACAGGATCGAGTCGCGGTTAAGCCGCATGCCGGACCGGTGTTACACGCGATCCACTATCTGCTGGGCAGCCAGTCGCTTGAACAGTTGCAGACTTTCCGTGGGCTGGGCGGCGCGCAAAGCTATCCATCGCGAACCAAAGACAAAATCCCGGTCGATTTCTCCACCGGGTCGGTCGGGCTTGGCGTGGCGGTGACCGCATTCGCCAGCCTGGTGCAGGATTACCTGATCGCGCACGGCCAGCTGGCACAGGACGATGCCGGACGGATGATAGCGCTGATGGGCGATGCCGAACTGGATGAAGGCAACATCTACGAATGCCTGATTGAAGGCTACAAACACGATATCCGCAATTGCTGGTGGATCGTCGATTACAATCGCCAGTCGCTCGATTCGACGACCGCTGACCGGATGTTCCGCCGCTTTGACGATATCTTTGAAACCTGCGGCTGGCGGGTCCTGACACTGAAGCATGGCAAGATGCAGCGCGAAGTGTTTAAGCGCCCGGGTGGGACGGCGATCGAGCGCTGGATCGATGATTGCCCTAATGCCGAATACGCCGCACTGACCTATCAAGGCGGCAGCGCCTGGCGGTCGCGGTTGGGCACCGATCTGGCCGCCGACAAACTCGCTCTGGCGTTGATTTCCAGCATGGATGACACAGCGCTATCGGCGTTGATGCTCAACCTTGGCGGTCACTGCATCGAGACCCTGCTGGAGGCATTTGCCGAGGCGGACGATGAGCGCCCGACCATGTTCATCGCCTATACCGTCAAGGGTTATGGCCTGCCCTTCCAGGGGCACAAGGACAATCATGCCGGGTTGATGAACCCCACCCAGATCGCCTCGCTTCGTGAAAGTCTGGGCATTGCCGAAGGCTCCGAATGGGAGCCCTTTGCCGGGTTGGGCGATAACAGCATCAACGATCTGAAGGCGTTTATCGAGCCCGTGCGCGCGGTGCTCGCGCGGTCCACCTCGCCTGCGCCGACCATCGCGGTGCCAGCTGCGTTCGCTGTTCCTGATGGGGCAGAGCAATCCACCCAGGCGGCGTTCGGGCGGATCCTGCTGGATCTGTCCAAATCGCGTCATGCCTTGGCTGACCGCATCGTGACAACTTCACCCGATGTCACGGTATCGACCAACCTTGGCGCATTCGTGAACCAGCGCGGGCTGTTCCGGCGCCAAGAGCTGAAAGACATTTTCGCAGGGTACAAGATTCCGTCGCCGCAGAAGTGGTCCGGCCATCTCGCCGGTCAGCATATCGAGCTGGGCATTGCCGAAAACAACCTGTTCCTGATGCTGGCCGCGCTGGGTCTTTCGGGCCCCGTGTTCGGGCACCGGTTGCTGCCGATCGGTACGGTCTACGATCCATTCATCGCCCGCGGGCTCGATGCGCTCAACTATGCCTGCTATCAGGATGCGCGGTTCCTGTTGGTGGCAACGCCAGCCGGGCTGACGCTGGGGCCCGAAGGCGGGGCGCACCAATCGATCAACACGCCGCTGATTGGCATGGGCCAGCCCGGCCTGACCTATTTCGAGCCGGCCTTTGCCGATGAACTGGCCTTGCTGATGCACTGGGCTTTTGAGCATATGCAGGCGCAGGATGGTGGTTCGGTCTATCTGCGCCTCTCAACCCGCCTGCTCGAACAACCCGTGCGCGCGGATGACAGCTGGAAAGCCGATGCGCTGCGTGGGGCATACTGGCTGCGCGAACCGCTCGCCGGAAGCCAGCTCGCCATCGTCTACACTGGCGCGATTGCGCCCGAAGCGCTCGCAGCCTGGGAGGCACTGCGCGAAGACTTGCCCGGTCTGGGACTGCTGGCGGTCACCTCCCCCGATTTGCTGCACCGCGAATGGTCGGCTGCAAACGCCTTGCGCGGCCGTGGCAGCGAACGCCTGCCGAGCCACATCGAGACGCTGCTGGCGCCGCTGGCCAATGATGCTGGTATCGTCACACTGATCGACGGATCACCAGCCGCGCTGTCATGGCTTGGCGGGGTCAGGGGTCACCGGGTCAGCCCGCTGGGTATCGACCAGTTTGGCCAGACCGGCGACCTGCCCGATCTGTACCGCACCTACCGGCTTGATCCCGAAGCTGTGTTCGATGCGGCGGCGGAGATCATTCTGGCAGGGTGACCCCGCGCAAGGCCGAAAAGCGGTTGATCAGCCAGCTCCTGAACTGGGCAATGGCGGGATCGGCCAGATCATCGGCATGCAGCTTGAGGTAATAGCCGTAGCCATCCTCAATCACCGCGTCATATGGCATCACCAACTGCCCGGCCGCGATCTCGGCTGCAAACATATCGACATCGCCCAGCATGACCCCGCCCGAAGTCATGGCATATTTGGCCGAAGCGATCGCCGTATCGAACGCCAGCCCGCCCTGCATCGATCTGGTGATAGCACCTCGCTGCAGGTAATCGCCCCACAGCAAGTCTCGCGGTTGGCCGTCCAGTTTAAGGTGCAGCAGTTCCTGCGCGGCCAGGAACTCCGCCAGCGATTTGCCCGCCGCCCCCGCCGCAGTCGCCGGTGAACACAGCGGCGCCACGCGGACTTTCCACAACAGGTCGGTAATCCGGTCATCAACATTGGGCCGATCATAGACAATCGCCATATCAAGCTCGGTCGGCGGCAGGCCCGTGACATTGGCGCTCGATACATCGATCCGAAACTCAGGGTGTTCGCTGTGGAATTCCCCCAGCATCGGCATGAACATCTGCTGGAGCAGCGAGGGCGGCACGTGCAGCCGCATCGCCCGCCCCGGCACACTTTCGTCCCGGATTGCGTTCATCGTCTGCTCGATCCGCTCAAGCGATTTGGACACCACTGCCAACAGTTCTGCCCCCGCCGGGGTCAGCGACAAGCGGCCCGCATCGCGCTCGAAAAGCTGCTTGCCCAGCAGGCTTTCGAGCGCGCTGACGTGGCGGCTGAGCGCGCTTTGCGAAACCGACAAGGCCGCCGCCCCGCCGGTGAAGCTAAGGTGCTTGCCGACTGCTTCGAAAGCCCGCAACGCATTGAGCGGAAGCCAGCGCCGGTTCATGACAGACTTGTTCGCGATAACCTCGCCCTTCCCAACGCAGAAACCTGCAGCACCCTGATGTCTGACTATTTGACATAGGGCTATGCCAAAAGTCGATTTCCCGTTCTCCGGGTCCTGCGCCACTATCCCCGGCAATGGTTTTTGGGGAGTTTCCTGATGTCTGACCTTGCGTGGGCCGCGAGCCAATTTGCCGCGCGGCGCGCGGGCCATTCGCTGCCACAGGGACTCTATCTCGACCAGCGGGCCTTCGACTTCGATATGGACGCGATCTATGGCCGCAGCTGGCTGATGGCCGGGTTCGAATGCGAGCTGCCCAAGCCCGGCAGTTATCTGGCCCTGACCGTGGGCAAATGGCCAGTGCTGATCACCCGCAATCGCGATGGCGAAATCAAGGCTTTTCACAATAGCTGCCGGCATCGCGGTTCGTTGCTGTGCCAGCCAGGTGCCGGTTCGGCAGCGCGGTTGGTCTGCCCCTATCACCGCTGGACCTACGATCTTGATGGCGGCTTGCTGGCAGCCGGACGGATGCCGGACGATTTCAGCAAGAGCGATCACGCCCTGAAGCCGGTGGCGATCGAATGCATCGCCGGGGGTATCTTCATTTGCCTGGCTGAAACCCCGCCGCCAATCGCAGACTTTGCTGCGAAATTTGAAACCTATGCCGCGCCGCATGATTTCAAGAATGCCAAATTGGCGGCTTCAGCAGTGTTGGTTGAAAATGCCAACTGGAAGCTAGTGATGGAGAACGCGCGCGAATGTTATCATTGCGCGACCGGCCACCCAGAGCTCTCGAAGACATTTCCGGTCGGGATGTCCAAGCATTTCGATCTGGGCGAGGATGCTCGCAATCTGGCCTTTGCTGACCGGATGGATCAGCTCGGCCTGCCCCATGCGCCGGTTGAGGGCCACTGGTGGCAAGTGGCGCGGTTTGCCTTGAATGAGGGTTGCCGATCAATTTCCAGCGATGGGCGGCATCTGTCCAGCAAGTTGATGTGTGATGCCGGCGATGGCGATCTCGGCTCAATGCGTTGGGCGATCGACCCGCACCTGTTTGCCCACGCCACTGCCGATCATACCTTCATGTTCAGCGCCATGCCGGTCGGCCCGACCGAAACCCACGTGTTCAGCAAATGGCTGGTCCATAAAGACGCGGTCGAAGGGGTCGATTATCACCTCGACCAGCTGACCGATCTGTGGACCCTGACCAACCTGCAGGACAAACATCTGGCAGAGAACAATCAGGCCGGGATTTTCAGTCCGGGCTATACCCCTGGACCCTATTCTGAAGATGCTGAGATGCTGGTGCTGCGTTTTACCGACTGGTATTGCGACATAGCACGTGCATACCTTGCCCATGCAGAATGATCCGCCCGCCGGTGTGAGACCGGAAACACTCGCCGTAACGTTTGGATACGATCCGCAAAGCGCATCTGGATCGGTCAAGCCGCCGATCTACATGACCTCGACCTTTGTGTACCCGTCAGCGCAACACGCCAAACACGTCCACGAAGCCTTCTTTGACGGTACCGGGCCGCTGGCGGGCGAGGCACAGCACATTTATTCGCGGCTTGGCCACCCCGGGCTCGACATCCTTGAAGCCAGACTGGCGGCAATCGACGGAGCAGAAGCAGCGGTTGCCTATAGCAGCGGCATGGCCGCACATTCGGCGATCGCGCTGGCCTTTATGCGCCCGGGCGACAGCGTGCTGCACGGACGGCCGATTTATGGCGGCGTCGATATGCTCTACAACAGCGTCATGGTGCAGTACGGCTGCCACGCCGCTACCTACACCGACGGCACGGACGAGGCAGGCGTGCGCGCCGCCGCCGACCAGGCCCTGGCGCAAGGCCCGCTCAAACTGATCATCGCCGAAACCCCGGCCAATCCCACGGCGGCGATCGTCGATCTGGACCTGATGGTGCGGCTGGCCGATGAAATCAAAGAACGGCAGGGGCACCGTCCGCTGGTGGTGGTCGACAACACCTTGCTCGGGCCGTTTGCCCAGCGCCCGATCGAGCAGGGCGTTGACCTGTGCCTGACCTCGCTGACCAAGTATTGCGGCGGCCACAGTGACCTGCTGGCCGGCGGTGTCAGCGGCAAACTCGAATTGATCGCACTGCTGCGGACCATGCGCACCACCTGGGGCAATCACCTCGATCCCTATACCGCGTGGCTGGTCACCCGCAGCCTCGAATCAGTTCATGTCCGCACCGAGCGGGCGATGAGCAACGCGTGGACAGTGGCGGAATTCCTTCGCGGCCACCCCAAGGTGGCAGGGGTCACCTACCTTGGCTTCCTTGCCGAAGGCAGCCGCCAGCGCGCAGTCTATGACCACCAGTGCAAAGCTGCTGGATCGACTTTCTCGTTCCACCTTCACGGCGGCGAGGCAGAGGCTTTCCGCCTGCTCGACCGGCTGCGCCTGCTCAAGCTGGCGGTCAGCCTGGGTGGATCGGAGACGCTGATCTGTC
>VFKS01000278.1 GCA_009885425.1 Novosphingobium sp. | reverse complement strand
TGCGGGTCGTTCACCAACAGCGCATTGTCAGCCCGGGCCAGCGCCAACAGGGTCAAGCCCGCGGCCTTGGCGCGCTCGACGGCAAGGCTGGTCGGCGCTGAGATCGTCACCAGCATCGGCGCGCCGCAGCGTACGGTTTTTTCCACCAGCTCGAAACTGCACCGCGCGCTCAGCAGGACAAAGCCGCCGGCCATATTCTGATTGGCGCGGCCCATCGCGCCGATCAGCTTGTCGAGCGCATTGTGCCGCCCGACATCTTCCCGCACGCATACAATCGTGCCGTCAGGACTGCAAAAGGCGGCGGCATGGACCGCGCCCGTCGCGCGGTTCAGGGGCTGCCTCGCATAGAGGCTGGCCAGGGCACCGGCAATCGCCTTGCGGCTTGTCTTGATGGTTGCGGTAACGCGCGGCAGTGGGCGCAAAGCCTCGGAAATGCTCTCTACCCCGCACAGTCCGCAACTGCTGTCGGAAACCCGGGTCCGTGCGCGCGCGAAGATCGCTTCTCGTGCTAGGTCGGGCAATTGTGCTCTGACCACCCAGCCGCCTTCGACTTGCGCAACATCGAGTGATGTCACATCCGCTGCGGCGCTGACCAGGCCTTCGGCGACGGCATGACCAGTGGCGAAATCCTCCAGATGATCGGGCGAGGCCATCATTACCGCATAGCCCAAACCGCAATATTCCAGCGCGACCGGAACCTCCACGGGGACCAGGCGGTCGATGCTATCGTCGCCCGCTTGATCGAGGCCAATCCGCTTGACGCGAATGCTATGGTCGGCCGCCGCTATTCCCACTCGATCGTCCCCGGCGGTTTCGAAGTATAGTCGTAAACCACCCGGTTGATGCCCTTGACCTCGTTGATGATCCGGGTCGCGCAGCGGCTGAGGAACTGGGCGTCGAAGGGGTAGATGTCGGCGGTCATGCCATCGGTGCTGGTCACCGCGCGCAGCGCGCAGACGTTGTCGTAGGTGCGGCTATCGCCCATCACGCCGACGGTTTTCACCGGCAGCAGCACCGCAAAGGCCTGCCAAATCGCGTCGTAAAGACCAGCGTTGCGGATTTCTTCGAGGTAGATCGCATCGGCCTTGCGCAGCACATCGCAGCGTTCGCGTGTCACTTCGCCGGGAATCCGGATCGCCAGGCCGGGTCCGGGGAACGGGTGGCGGCCAACGAACACTTCGGGCAGGCCCAGTTCGCGGCCCAGTTCGCGGACTTCGTCCTTGAACAGTTCGCGCA
>VFKS01000183.1 GCA_009885425.1 Novosphingobium sp. | reverse complement strand
TCCTCGCCCGGATTGAGCACCCAGCCGAGCATCAGCTGATTGACGTGGGTGATCTCGTCAAAGCCCGCGCCGATCATGGCGTCGGCGCTGGAAAAGGCCGGAACGTGGCCCGAAACCCGCATTCCCAGCCGGTGCGCCTCGGCTACTACGGCCGGGGCCCATTTGGGGTCCATCGAATTGTAGAGCTTGACCTGCCAGAACCCGCGCGCCGAATACCAGCGGACCGCGTCGATCGCCTCGGCTTCGCTGCTCACCAGCTTGCCGGTGGCGGAGCTGAACGGGCTCTCGCCCTCGATAAAGCCCGAGCGGACGATCCGCGGGCCAGCCACTTCGCCTTTTGCGATCCGCTCGATCAGCACGTCGAGCACCGGGTTAGTATTGCCCATGTCGCGCACCGTGGTGATCCCGGCGAGCAGGTTCATCAGCGCGTCCTGCTGCGCCAGGTGCCCGTGCATTTCGAACAAGCCCGGAACCAGCGTGCCGCCAGCTCCATCGATCTCGGCCTCGCCCGGCCCGGCCCGGCTCCCGGCGGGTTCGATTGCGGCAATCCGCTGGCCAAAGATCACCACATCGCTGGGCGCGCTGCGCGTCCCGCTGACGGGATCAAAAATGCGGACGTTGCGGATCCGCACTGGTCCGTCGAAGCGGTGGGCAAATTCAGTCTGGATCGCAGCGAAACGATCGGATTCGAGCTTTTCCGAAAGTGCCCGCAGCGGCTCATCCGCGGCCTTCTCGTAACCCTTGCGGGCGATGATGAAATCGGCGCTGGCGATCGCGAACAGCTCCCCCTTGGCATCCAGCGTGATGTAGGTCGGGTTGAGCGAAAGCCCGGACAGTTCGTAGGTAACGACCTCGATCCGGCCAGCGGGCCCGTCAAAGTTGCTCCGGGCGCGCTCGGTCAACCGGGCGGTTCCGGCCGGCGCGACTGGCATGGTGCGGTCCGGGTCGGCCAATAGCGCGCGAGCCATTAGCGCAACGTCAAGCGGCGATCCGTTCTGGGTCGCATAATGCTGCGGGGCGTCCTTGCCCTTGAACGATCCTGGCCCGGCCAGATCGCGCCACATCGCAAACCCCGGTCCCCGCCGAAAGCTTTCGTTGACTGCATTACCAAAGGTGGTGCGGCCGGTGATCGTCCAGCGTTGCGGCAGGCCGTCCTTGTCCAGCACCACCACTTCCTGGATCGTCGGTCCGCGTCCGTTCTGCTTGTAATCGAAATCAACGCTGATTCGCCCCGCATCGCGGTCGAGCTTCAGATGGCCGATATCCCGGCT
>VFKS01000007.1 GCA_009885425.1 Novosphingobium sp. | reverse complement strand
CGCGGGTGATCACGATGTGGCGGCGGCCGGGGAGAATGCCGGGCAGCGAATCGAAAGTCTTGCGGCCCATCACCAGCGGCTTGCCCATGGTCAGCGCCTTGAGCCGGCGGAAATCGGCCGAGATGTGCCACGGCATCGCGCCGTCCGCACCGATCACGCCGTTGTCAGCCACGGCCACCACCAGCACGATTTCGGGGCGGTCCATCTTAGAACGTCAACCGGGTGACGTGACCCATCTTGCGTCCGGGGCGGGCAGCGGCTTTGCCATAGAGGTGCAGGTGATTGGCGGGATCGGCCAGCACCGCAGCCCAGTCTTCCGCCGCATCGCCGATCACATTGCGCATTTCGACCCGCTTGGCAGCAAGCCGGGTGTCGCCCAGCGGCAGGCCGCAGATCGCCCGGATGTGGTTTTCGAACTGGCTGGTTATCGCGCCTTCGATCGTCCAGTGTCCGGAATTGTGGACGCGCGGTGCCATTTCGTTGAACACCGGGCCTTGGGCGGTGGCAAAGAATTCAAACGCCGCCACCCCGACATAGCCCAGCCCATCGACGACCTTGTGGGCCAAGCCCCGAGCCTCAACCATCTGCGCTTGCACTTCGGGGCTGGCTGGGACAGTCGATAATGCCAGAATTCCGCCCTCGTGGACATTTTCGGCGCTGTCCCAGAACACCACCCGGCCATCCTGACCGCGCGCCAGAATGACACTGAACTCAGCGCTGAACCTAACAAAGCCCTCAAAAACCATGGCCTGGTCGGATAGCGCGATCCCTTCGGCCTCATGGTCATACATGATCCGCCACTGGCCCTTGCCATCATAGCCTTCGCGGCGGGTCTTGAGGATCCCGGGTGAGCCGATCCGGACCAGCGCATCGTCAAGATCGTCGCGACTATCGACCGCCATATAGGGCGCAGTGCGGCCGCCCAGCGCCACGACGAATTCCTTTTCATTCAGCCGGTCCTGCGCCACTTCCAACGCGCGGGCATTGGGATGAAGCGGGACTTGCCCCAGCGCCCGCAGCGGCGCGACGGGGACATTCTCAAATTCATAGGTAACCACCGCGCAATCGGCGGCAAAGGCGGCCATTGCGGCGGCATCGTCCCAATGGGCGCAGGTAAACTGAGCGCAAACCTCGGCGGCCACCGAATCGGCCTCGGGGGCATAGACATGGACCCGGTAACCCAGCTGCGCCGCCGCCTTGGCCAGCATCCGGCCTAGCTGTCCGCCGCCCAGAATGCCGATGGTTTCGCCCGGAGGGATCATGGACATGGGATCATGCTATTTCAGCTTGGCCGCTGCGCCACACCGGCGCTTTGCGCGGCGCGGTAGGCCTGTAACCGCTCGGCCAGCGCGGCATCGTTGAGCCCAAGGATCGCGGCGGCGAGCAGCCCGGCGTTGGTCGCCCCGGCCTCGCCAATTGCTAGCGTTCCCACTGGTATCCCGGCCGGCATCTGAACGATCGACAGCAGGCTGTCCTGTCCTGACAGGGCTTTCGACTGCACCGGCACACCCAGCACCGGCAGATGGGTCATGCTGGCGACCATGCCCGGCAGATGCGCCGCGCCGCCCGCGCCCGCGATAATCACCTGAAAGCCTTCAGCTGCGGCGCTCTGGGCAAATTCGACCAGCCGCGCCGGGGTGCGGTGCGCCGAGACGATCCGGGTGTCATAGGCCACCCCCAATTTATCGAGCGCATCGGCGGCGCATTTCATCGTCGCCCAGTCAGACTGGCTGCCCATGATGATTGCGACGGGTGCATTTGCAGAAGGGTTGGGCATGGCTCAGCGCTCCGCCAGGTAGTAGCGCTCAAGCGCTGCAAGGTTGCTGTCCAGATCATAGACGATCGGCTGGCCAGTCGGGATTTCAAGGCCGGTGATTTCGTCATCCGAAATGCCCGACAGGTGCTTGACCAGCGCCCGCAGCGAATTGCCGTGGGCCGCGATCAGCACCGTTTCGCCCGCGGCCAGCGCGGGCGCAATCGCTGCTTCGTAATAAGGCAGGACCCGGGCGATGGTGTCTTTCAGGCTCTCGGTCGAGGGAATCGCGATCCCGGCATAGCGCAGGTCAGCCTTCAGATCGAACTCCGACCCGTCTTCCAGCACCGGCGGCGGCACGTCGAAGCTGCGGCGCCAGATCTTGACCTGCTCCTCGCCGTGCTTGGCGATGGTCTCAGCCTTGTCGAGCCCGGTCAGACCGCCATAGTGCCGCTCGTTAAGCCGCCAATCCTTGATTTCCGGGATCCACAGTCGCCCCGCCGCTTCCAGTGCAAAGTGCAGGGTGCGGATCGCGCGGGTCTGGAGCGAGGTAAAGGCCAGTGTCGGTAACACGCCCTTGGCCTTTAGCAGTTCACCGGCCGCGCGCGCTTCACCCTCGCCTTTGGCGGTCAGGTTCACATCCCACCAACCGGTAAAGCGGTTTTCCAGGTTCCACTGGCTCTGGCCATGGCGGACGAGTATCAAACGCGGCAAGGTCTTGGCTCCCCCGATGCAGAAGCTTGGCCCCTAACCATCCACCCCGCCTTTGGGAAGGGTTGGCGTAGGATCACCCGCCAATTCGCGCGCCTGCGCCTTACGCCGTTTCAGGTTCTCACGCAGCTTGGCGGCGAGGCGGTCCTCGCGGGACAGGGGGGCGGGGTCTTCACGCATTGGCAATCTGGCTGCGCTATCAGGGTTCAGCTTGACAAAGCAAGGGCCCACCGCCAATAGCGCGCCCCTGCCCGCCCGGCCCGTGCCGTGCCGGGCGCAATGGAATGGTGTGCTGCTGTAGCTCAGTGGTAGAGCGCATCCTTGGTAAGGCTGAGGTCGGGAGTTCAATCCTCCCCAGCAGCACCATTCCACTGCCGT
>VFKS01000019.1 GCA_009885425.1 Novosphingobium sp. | reverse complement strand
TTCTCCATCACCAGATTGAACGGATCGGTCAGCCCCGTGGAAAGCAGCGCGCGGCGCTGTTCGATCAGCGGATCAAATTTGGAAAAGAGGTCGGTCATTCACGTTTCCTGAAAAGTCTGGTCAGATCCTCAGCCCGAGCGGACCGAGAAGGCTAGCCCTGCAACTTCACTACAGCATCAATCAACTGGCCGTAATTCTCGATCTCGGCCTGCGCGTTCATGCTAATGATGATATCGAACGCGTCTTCGATCTCGGCGACGAAATCCATCACCGTCAGGCTGTCAAATTCCAGATCACCGGCAAACGTGCTGGCATCGGTCAGTTCAACGCCCTTTTTGTTGAAGGGAGCGATCAGCTCGGCGATCTTTGCGGCAGTTGCGTCGCGGTCCATGGTTTCTTGTGCTCCGGAATTGTCTGGCGGCGCTTTGGCCGATGAATGGGGCGGAAAAGCGGCGTGAGACGGGAAATGTCAAGTGGAGGCTGACAGGACTGCCGGTTTGGCCTGAACCCTTCGCCCCGCTTAACCAAAATTTCGCCCTTGCGCGATAGTTTGCGCGAACAACGGGAGAAACTTGGATGGCCCTCGATCGGTTCTGGCACCTTAACCTCATTCTCAATGGCCGCACCTTGCGGATCACGTTGCTGGCGGTGCTGGCAACATGGCTGAGTCTGAGAATTGGTCTTATCGCCGATTTCCCGATGACGATCATCTCGACCGCAGTGATCTTCCCAATCGTCTTCACCATCGGCAATGCCTACAAGCGGCGCGAAAAGGTGTTGGACGATTACGGGAATATCAAGGCGCATGGCCGCGCGCTCTATTTTGCAGCGCGCGACTGGCTGGATGATTCCAATAATCCCCGGATGCGTCAGATCGAAGGAGCGATGCTCAACTTGCTGCACGCCTGCCGGACGCTGTTCACCAAGCCGCCGCACGAAATGGAGCAGCACGAACGCGCGGTCTATGCGGCGTTCTCGGAGTTATCGGGCTTTGTGAAGGAACTTCGCGCGGACGGCCTCAATTCGGGCGAATGCGCTCGGGCCAATCAGTTCGTGACCAAAATGATCACCTCGTTCGAGCGGATCAAACACACCTATCAGTACCGCACTCCGCGCTCGCTCAGGGCGTTCAGCGACTTCTTCATGGTGGTGCTGCCGGTGGTTTATGGCCCCTATTTCGCCTATCTGGCGGTCGAATACAAAATCGCGTCGATTGCCTATGTCATGCCAGTGCTGTTCGCGGTGATCCTGTCAGGACTGGACAATATCCAGACCCACCTTGAGGACCCGTTTGACCAGATCGGCGAGGACGACGTGACTTTCAACGCCGAAAAATTCGTCGCATTGCTGGGCTGCGGCCCGACGGACATGGTGCCAGTTGCCGCGAAATCAGTCGCGGTCAGGGCGCCTTTTCAACCAGTCCTTTCACCGCAGCCATGAACGGTCCGATCGAAACTGGCTTGGCCAGATAGCCCTCGGCCCCGGCGTCGCGGATTCGTTCTTCGTCGCCTTTGCCGGCATAGGCGGTGACGGCCAGGACCGGGATTGTACGCAGCACCGGGTCCTTTTTGGCGGCCTCGATCAGGTCGAGGCCTGAGACATTTGGCAGTTGGATATCCATGATGATCAGGTTGGGGACGAACTGCCGCGCGGCGTCGAGCGCCAGCATCCCATCGGCGCAGGGTTCGATCGCATAGCCCTGACTGCGCAGCACGTCGCAGAACAGCTTGCGGTTGAGGTCGTTGTCCTCGACAACAAGGATGCGCTTTGCCATGAGCGCAGCCCTACGCCGAACCCCGGAGCCTGACAATTCTTCGCGAGCCCAAATCCCCGGCCCATGATCCCTTCGCTCTGGCGCTGGGTGCGCTCGGCTGGGTGCTGGGCGATGAAAGCCGCGCGGACCGGTTGCTCGCGCTGACCGGGCTGGGCGCCGATGATCTGCGCGCCGGGCTCTCCGATCCGGCGGTGCTGGGCGCGGTGCTTGAATTTCTGGGCCAGTATGAGCCCGATCTGGTGGCAGCGGCCGACCATCTGGGGGTCAATCCGGCCGAACTGATGGCCGCACGAGAGAGGTTGTAAAGACGATGGCAAAGCCGCTGATCATCAGCGATTGCGATGAAGTGCTGCTGCACATGATTGTGCCGTTCGGGCAGTGGCTGGACGAGACGCAGAATGTCTCGTTCAAACTGATCGGTAACGATTTCTCCAGCGCGATCCGCGACAAAGTGAGCGGCGAGCCGGTTCCGCCGGAGGAAATATGGCGCCTGCTGGGCGGGTTCTTCGATGGCGAGATGCACCGGCAGACCCCGATCACCGGGGCGGTCGGCGCGATCAATGCGCTCAAGGATCATGCCGATGTGGTGATCCTGACCAACCTGCATGACCGGCACAACGAAGCCCGGCGGCAGCAGTTGCTCGACCACGGGATCGATGCGCGGGTGTTCACCAACCAGGGTCCAAAGGGGCCGGCGTTGCAGGCAATCATGGATGAATATCAGCCTTCGAAGGCGGTGTTCATCGATGATCTGGCGCAGCACCACGGATCAGCAGCCGAAATGGTTCCTCATATCGATCGCCTTCACCTATGTGGTGAACCAACACTGGCACCGCATATCACTTGCGGGTTTGAGGCGGGCCACGCCCACGCCCGGATTGACACCTGGGAGCACGCCTTGCCCTGGCTGCTCTCGCGCATTCAGGAGGAACGCCCATGAGCATTGACGCAAAACTCGCCGAACTTGGCATTGTCCTGCCCGAACCTGCCGCGCCGGTGGCGGCTTATGTCCCGGTGGTGATCGCGGGCGGCCTCGCGCATGTTTCGGGGCAGGTTTCGATAGTCGGTGGCCAGCTGCTCAAAGGGCGGCTGGGCGAGGACTTGAGCTTTGAACAGGGCGTCGAAGGCGCACGGGCCTGCGGGCTGATGATTTTGGCGCAGCTCAAAGCCGCGCTCGGCTCGCTCGACCGGGTTGAGCGGGTGGTCAAGCTCGGGGTGTTCATCAATTCCTCAGCTGACTTCACCGACCAGCCCAAGGTTGCCAATGGCGCTTCGGAGCTGATGGCGCAGGTGTTTGGCGATGCCGGAAAGCACGCCCGCAGCGCGGTTGGTGTGCCGTGCCTGCCGCTCGGCGTAGCGGTTGAAGTGGATGCAATCGTTGCTGTTC
>VFKS01000404.1 GCA_009885425.1 Novosphingobium sp. | reverse complement strand
TGGCGCGGGCGCCACAACGCCGAATTGGTCGAAATAGCTGAAGCCATGCCGCAACACAGTTGGGTTCGTGAAACGCGGCGCGGAATTTCGGGCCATGGCGGGCCACCCGGTGTGGTTGTTATGGAACATGGCGCAGGTCATCACAGCGGGCTGGTCCACGCGCTGCAACTGGCCTGGTCGGGTGACAGCCGGATCGCGGTGGAGCGCGACGACGAAGGGTTCTGGGTGCTGAGCGCCGGGGCCGTGTTCCAGCCAGGCGAAGCGGTGTTGGCTGCGGGCGATCGACTGACGGCACCGGCCGCGATCCTGGCCGTATCAAACCAAGGCCGCAATGGCGCGATGGCCCAGCATCATGCGGCGGTGCGCGCGCAGCACAACTGGCCGGGCGGCGCGATGCGTCCGCGCCCGGTCCACCTCAATTCGTGGGAAGCTTGCTATTTCGACCATGACGAAGCGCGGATTGTCGCGCTGGCCGAAGCTGCAGCGGCGATCGGCATAGAACGCTTCATCCTCGATGATGGCTGGTTCAAGGGCCGCAGCGATGACAGCTCGAGCTTGGGTGACTGGACCGCCGATCCAGTCAAATACCCCAACGGGTTGGCGCCTTTGGCCCACCGCGTAAACGCCATGGGCATGGAATTCGGGCTGTGGGTCGAACCCGAAATGGTTAATCCCAACAGCGACCTGTACCGCGCCCATCCCGAATGGGCGCTGCACCTGCCCGGTCGCAGTCAACCGACTGCGCGCAACCAGTTGGCGCTGAATCTGGCCTTGCCTGAAGTGCGTGACTATCTGTTTGGCGCGCTCGACGCGCTGCTCGGTAAAGTGCCGATTGCCTACCTCAAATGGGACCACAACCGCGACCTCGCGCCCGCTGGGGGCCGCGCGCAGGTGCTGGGAGCCTATGATCTGCTGGCCCGGTTGCGGGCCGCGCATCCTGCGGTTGAGATTGAAGGCTGCGCAGGCGGCGGCGGACGCTCGGATGCTGGCCTTGCGCCTTACGTCCACCGCTTCTGGACCAGCGACAACATCGACGCCGTCAGCCGGGTCCCGATCCAGCGCGGGTTCCTGAACTTCCTGCCGCCCGAACTGATGGGCGCGCACGTTGGCGCTAGCCCTGCCCACGCCACCGGACGCAGCCAATCGCTGGGTTTCCGGGCAGCGGTGGCCATGCCGGGGCACTTTGGCGTCGAGCTTGATCCGCGCCGCCTGTCCGAGGCTGATCGGGCCGAGTTGGCCGACTGGATTGCGTTCAGCAAGGACTGGCGCCACCTGCTGCATGGCGCCACCACCTGGCTGGGCGAAGGAACCGATGGTCTGGTCTGGCAGGCAGTCGGCACGGCGCAGGAATTCCTGCTGTTCGCAATCCAGACTCCTCCCCAGCTGAATCGCCGTCCGCAACCCCTGCGCCTGCCGTTTCTGGCCGACGCAGCAACTTGCTCCATCGAACTCCTGCGGATTGGCGGCGGCGGACGGGGCTATACTGCCCACCGCCCCGCGCTGTTTGAAGGCCCGCACAGCGTAACCGGATCATGGTTGGCGAACGCTGGATTGACTCTGCCACCGCTCAAATCAGAGAGCGTCGCAATTTTCCACATCGAGGTTGTGACATGAGCTTGATTGACCTGCCGCACCGCCGCCGCAACCTGCTGACCGGGGAATGGCTTCTGGTCTCTCCGCACCGCTCCAAGCGGCCTTGGCAGGGCGAAGCCGCGCCCCCGCCTGCTCCGCCCGCCCCGTCGCACGATCCGGCCTGCCACCTGTGCCCGGGCAACCTGCGCGCCACTGGTGAGACCAACCCCGACTATGCCAGGACTTTCGTGTTCACCAACGATTTCGCCGCGCTGTTGGCCGATGGCGGGACGGCCACCACTCCGCACGACCTGTTCGAAACCGCAACTGCCACCGGCGAAGCGCGGGTGATCTGCTTTGCCCCCGATCACGGTGCAACGCTGGCCCGCCTGCCGCTGCCTGCGATCGAGCGGGTGATCGGCACCTGGTGCGATCTATCGGCTGAACTCGGCGCGCGCTGGGCCCATGTCCAGTTGTTCGAGAACAAGGGCGCGATGATGGGCGCGTCGAGCCCGCACCCGCACGGCCAAGTCTGGGCGAGCGATTTCATCCCCGAACTCCCGGCCCGCGAAGATGCCCGTCAGCGCGAATGGCTCGCTGGCAAGGGAACTGTCCTGCTGGATGCGGTCAGCGAAGCTGAACTGGCCGCCGGTGAGCGCATGGTCGAAGCCAACGATCATTGGCTGGCAGTGGTCCCGCACTGGGCCGCCTGGCCGTTTGAAACGCTGTTGATCGCGCGCGATCCGGTTGCCCGGCTGGAGGAGCTGTCGGCCCCAGCTCGGGAGGCGCTGGCCGCCATTCTGTCCCGCTTGCTGCGCCGTTATGATGGGTTGTTCGGCTGCGATTTCCCCTATTCGATGGGCTGGCACGGCGCGCCGCATACGCTCGGCGATGATACCGCGCATTGGCGGCTCCACGCCCATTTCCTGCCGCCGCTGCTCCGTTCGGCCAGTGTCCGCAAGCATATGGTCGGGTTTGAATTGCTCGCCGAAACCCAGCGCGACCTGACGCCTGAGAGCGCCGCAGAGCGCCTCCGCGCGGTGGAGATCGGCGCATGAACCCGGTGGAACGCGCCCGCGCAGGTTTTCTTGCGGCCTTTGGGACTGAACCTGAAGGCAACGCTTTTGCGCCCGGCCGGGTCAACCTGATCGGCGAGCACGTGGACTACAACGACGGGCTGGTCCTGCCGATGCCGATCTCAACCGGGACGGCGGTGGCTTGGGGCCGTTCGGATGGCCCCGAGGTCGAGGCGGTGGCGCTCGATTTCGCCGGTCAGCACGACCGCTTCGTGCTGACTGGGCTGACCCAGCACCAGCCAGCCGACTGGCGCTCGTACTTGCGTGGGATGGCCAGTCAGATGGCGCATCGCGGGATTGATCCGGGCGGGCTGCGACTGACGATTGCCGGATCGAATCCGCGCGGCGCGGGGCTGTCATCGTCGGCATCGCTATGCATTGCGCTTGGCCGGGCGATCAGTGCGGCGGCTGGCACGGCGCTGGCGCCGGTTGAACTGGCGAAGGCGGCGCAACTGACGGAACACGATTGGGCCGGGGTTCAGTGCGGGATCATGGACCAGATGGCGATTGCAGCGGGCGAGCCGAACCACGCCTTGCTGCTCGATTGCCGCAATCTGGCCACCCGGCAAGTCCCGATGCCATCAGACTGGGCGGTCGTGATCATCCAGTCTGGGGTGACCCGCGGATTGGTTGACGGGCACTACAACGCCCGGCGACGCGATTGCGAAGCCGCCGCCGCTGCACTGGGCCTTGCCAGTCTGCGCGATGCGGATCTGGCAATGATCGCCGCTGCCAAACTGGATCCAATCATCACCGCGCGCGCCGCCCACGTGGTCAGCGAAATCGCGCGAACTGTTGCGGCAGTGACCGCGATTGAGGCGCATGACCTAGCCGCGCTGGGCGATTTGCTTCGCGCCAGCCATGCCTCGCTGCGCGATCAGTTTGAAGTGAGCGTTCCGGCGGTCGACCGGTTGGTCGATCTGGCCAATGCCGCAATTGGCAACAGCGGTGGCGCCCGGATGACCGGCGGCGGCTTTGGTGGCGCGGTGGTCGCAGTGCTGGAACGCAGCGCCGTGCCCGGCTTCCTCGCCGCACTGGAACACAATTTCGCTCAGCAGGGCTCTACCCTGCCTACCATTATGATTGAAGGAACAGGCGGACCAGCCGCCGGAAACACACCATGAATCTCTCCAGTCTCAATCCAGACCGCACAACTCTAGCTGTTCGAACGGATCGGCGGGACCGCCGCGCCGTCGGTGGAAATGGCTCCGACACTGATCCGCCGCGACACCGCTTAGCGCCTGCCACAGCAAAGCGGTTTTGACTTGAGCGGCGGCCCGGCTAAAGGCCGGGTTCCGTTTGTTTTGACTAGGGTGGAATTAGAGCCGTGGACCATGCCGCAACCCGTGAAACAGCGCTGGCGCGTATTGCCGCTGCGCAGGATTTGGGCGCATTGGAGGCCTTGCGGGTCGAGTTTCTGGGCAAACAGGGCTCGATCTCGGGTCTGATGAAGACGCTCGGCGCAATGTCGCCCGATGAACGGCAAGCCAAGGCCCCGCAAATCCAGGCCCTGCGTGAAAGTGTCAGTGACGCGCTCACCGCGGCAAAGGATGCGCTGGAAGGCGCCGCGCTGGAGGCCCAACTGGCCCGCGAAACGATCGACCTGTCGCTCCCCGCGCCGGACGCGCCGCGCGGGACAATCCATCCCGTCAGTCAGGTGATGGACGAACTGGCGGAGATCTTCGCCGACATGGGCTTTGCGGTCGCTACAGGGCCTGAGATCGAGGACGATTGGCACAATTTCACCGCGCTCAATATGCCCGACAACCATCCGGCCCGCGCGATGCACGATACGTTCTACTTCCCCAACGAGATGGCCAGCGGCGGTAGAAAAATGCTGCTGCGCACCCACACCAGCCCGGTCCAGATCCGCGCGATGATCGCTGGGGGAGCACCGATCCGGATCATCGCCCCAGGGCGGGTCTATCGCTCGGACTCTGACGCCACCCACACCCCGATGTTCCATCAGGTCGAAGGACTGGTGATCGACAAGGGGATCACGCTCGGCCACCTCAAATGGACGCTGGAGACTTTCCTCAAGGCCTATTTTGAACGCGAGGATATCGTACTGCGACTGCGGCCGAGCTACTTCCCCTTCACCGAGCCTTCGGTCGAAGTCGATGTCGGCTTTGCCCTGGTGAACGGCAAGCGCGTGCTGGGCGGCAGCGGCGATGCGCCAGACCACGGCTGGATGGAACTGCTGGGTAGCGGGATGGTCAATCGCAAGGTGATCGCGGCTGGCGGGCTCGATCCTGACGAATGGCAAGGCTTTGCTTTCGGCGTCGGGGTCGATCGGCTGGCGATGCTCAAATACGGGATGGACGATTTGCGCGCGTTCTTTGACGGCGATGTCCGCTGGCTCGCGCATTATGGCTTCTCGCCGCTCGACGTACCGACGCTTTCGGCTGGCGTAGGAGCAAGGGCATGAAGTTTTCGCTGACCTGGCTCAAAGACCACCTCGATACCGAAGCATCGGTTGAAGCGATCTCGGCCAAGCTCAACGCCATCGGGCTTGAAGTAGAAGGTATCGAGAACCCGGCTGACCGGCTGGCGGGCTTCACCGTCGCCAAAGTGCTGACCGCCGCCCCCCACCCCAATGCCGACAAACTGCAAGTGCTGAGCGTCGACACCGGCAGCGGTGATCCACTTCAGGTCGTTTGCGGCGCACCCAACGCCCGCGCCGGTTTGATCGGCGTACTCGGCCTGCCGGGCGCGGTAGTACCTGCAGGCGCGTTTCAACTGAAGAAATCGGCGATCCGCGGCGTTGAGAGCAACGGCATGATGTGCTCGACCCGCGAGCTCGAGCTCGGCGACGATCACGACGGGATCATCGAGCTTCCCGCCGATGCTCCGGTCGGCATGGCCTTTGCTGATTACCACGGCGCCGATCCGGTGTTTGATGTGGCGATCACGCCGAACCGTCCAGACTGTATGGGGGTATACGGGATCGCCCGCGATCTTGCCGCCGCCGGGCTCGGCGCGCTGAAGCCGATCGTGGTGCAGCAAGTGCCGGGCTCCTTCCCCTGCCCGCTGCCAATCCGCAC
>VFKS01000244.1 GCA_009885425.1 Novosphingobium sp. | reverse complement strand
TCACCCGAACTGGTCCTGACCGCGGTCGAACTTGCTGCCTTGCTGGCGGCGCTCCCTGCCGGCCAATTCGCGATTCGCCAGCGCGGTGACCGGGCTTTGTCCCAACCGTTGTTGCTTGCCCCCCCATCAAACTGACCGGAGCCAACCATGCCCTACCCGCTGTATGACCTGCGCACTGCGCGCCACGATCTGCCGCTGCTGTTTGCCGGACAGTCGCAAAAAGAAAGCTACGTCAACGAGTTGGCGGCTCGGATTGATGCACTCTTGCACCTCGCTATCGAGTCAGAAACGGCAACACCACCGGCTGCCGTTGCCGATGGGCAAAGTTGGCTGGTCGCCGCCAGCCCGACCGGCGACTGGGCCGGACAGGGCGGCAAAATAGCGGCGCGCGCTGCTGGCAATTGGCTGTTTCTGCAACCCACTGCCGGGATGATCCTGCTCAACAAGGCGACCGGCCAGCAAGTGCGCTACCTGACTAGCTGGCAAGCCCCCACCAAACCGGCTCCGCCTACTGGCGGAACCAATATCGATACCGAAGCGCGCGCAGCTATTGCCGCAGTCGTCGCCGCATTGGTTACTGCAGGAATCGTTCCGGCAAACTGAGCCCTTCAGTTGATCCCTTTGAAGACTGGAGCCAATCAGCGTAAAATGTGGTCGTTTCGTGCCATTAACGTCGAGATTCGCGACATAATTGCAACAGTCGTAGTGTTTGAACGCTTGCGCGGACTAGTTGATGCAGTTAGACAATCGCACTCTCGGTGGCTCTAATCCTATTAAAAGGGGAAAACCATAATGCGCAAACTCGTCATTGGGATGGCGCTGGCCTCAACGGCCCTCGCAACGCCGGCCCTGGCCCGCGACGATTCCTGGTATATAGAAGGTGATGTTGGCGGCGTTCTCGTCGAAGACATGTACAACCTTGTTAGCCCAGGTTTCGGCACCCTCAACACCAAGGTCGGCTATGATGCCGGCGTTGCCGTCGGTTACGACTTCGGTGGTTTCCGCCTCGAAGCCGAAGCCAGCTATCGCCGCGCAGGCGCTGATGGCTTCAACGTGTCGTCGACCACGACCTTTCCCAATTCGGGATCGCCTCTGACCGGTCATGCCAGCGCGCTGAGCTTCATGCTCAACGGTATGCTGGACTTCGGTGACGATGATGGCCTTCAGGGCTTCGTCGGTGGCGGTGCCGGGATCGGCCGCGTCAACGTCGTGACCGATGCTATCGGTACGCTTTACGACATCAACGATTCGGATTCGGGCTTTGCTTGGCAGGCTCTGGCTGGCATTCGTTACCCTATGTCCGACAACATTGACGTCGGCCTGAAGTATCGTTTGTACAATCAGGACAACGTGAAGCTGGTTGGTTCCGGTGGGAATGGTGGTCCTGCGAGCCGTGAACTGGACACTCGTTTCCGTTCGCACTCGCTGATGCTGACGCTGGGCTACAACTTCGGTGGCGCAGAAGCGCCTCCGCCGCCCCCGCCACCGCCACCACCGCCGCCTCCGCCTCCGCCGCCTCCTCCGCCCCCGCCGCCTCCGCCGCCGGTGTGTGAGAAGGGTCCGTATATCGTGTTCTTCGACTGGGATAAGTCGGACATCACGCCGGAAGCCGCTTCGATCTTGGATTCGGCCGCTGCTGCTTATGGCAACTGCGCCAATGTCCCGGTCATGCTGG
>VFKS01000123.1 GCA_009885425.1 Novosphingobium sp. | reverse complement strand
TCATCGAGGATCACATCGAGCGAACCTTCGCCGACAATCGGATGGTACAGCTGGCTGATCTGATAGCCCTGCGGCAGATCGGCGTAGAAGTAGTTCTTGCGGTCAAACCGCGACCACTTGTTGATTGCCGCGCCCAGCGCCATCCCGGTGCGGACCGCCTGCCGGATGCATTCGCGGTTGGGCACGGGCAGCATCCCCGGCATCGCGGCGTCGACCAGCGAAACCTGCGAATTCGGCTCGGCCCCGAAGGCGGTCGCGGCGCCCGAGAACAGCTTGGACTGGCTGGCAATCTGGGCATGAACTTCAAGGCCGATCACGACCTCCCATTCGCCCGTTGCGCCGTGGATGCGATATGCGGTTTCAGTCATCTTTGATCAGCTTACCCGTTTTGCTATCGAAGCGTGCTTCGCCAAACTTCGCATTTTGATCCCACCATCCAAGCTTGCGAAGCAACTTTTCGGCACCAATCCAGACGAGTACGTCGAGAAGCAGGTCCGCGATGAAGCTCACCACCACCGCTCCGGCTTGGCCGAAAACTGCGCCCGCGCCTCAATCGCAAGGCCAGCGTTCAGCACGCCCTGCTCATCAAATTCGCGACCGATGATCTGCAACCCCAAGGGCAACCCCTCACGGTTCAGCCCAGCCGGGACCGACATCGCGGGAAGGCCAGCCAGCGAAGCTGGCACCGCAAACACATCGTTCAGATACATCGCCAGCGGATCGTCGCTCTTTTCGCCGAGGCCGAAAGCGGCGGTTGGCGCGGTGGGCGCGAGGATCACATCGCACTGGGTGAAGGCGTTCTTGAAATCGTGCGCGATCAGCGTGCGGACCTTTTGGGCCTGGGTGTAATAGGCGTCGTAGAACCCGGCGCTCAGCACATAGGTGCCGATCAGGATCCGGCGCTTGACCTCTGCCCCGAACCCGGCGGCGCGGGTCGCGGCGTACATATCCTGCAGGCCCGCCCCATCGGGCAGATCGCGCAGGCCGTACCGCACGCCGTCATAGCGGGCGAGGTTGGAGGACGCTTCGGCAGGAGCAATGATGTAGTACGCAGGCAGCGCATATTTGGTGTGCGGCAGGCTGATCTCGACAATTTCAGCGCCAGCATCGCGGAGCCATTCGATCCCGCGATCCCAGCTGGCCGCAACATCGGGGTCCATCCCGTCCATCCGGTATTCGCGTGGGATGCCGACTTTTTTGCCGCGCAGGTCGCCGTTCAGCCCGACTTCCCAATTGGGCACGGCCAGATCGAGGCTGGTCGCATCCTTGGGATCGAACCCGGCCATCGCCTCCAGCATGATCGCGCAATCGCGCACGTCGCGCGCCATCGGCCCGGCCTGATCGAGCGAGCTGGCGAAAGCGACGATGCCCCAGCGCGAGCAACGCCCATAGGTCGGCTTGATCCCGGAAATGCCGGTGAAGGCCGCAGGCTGGCGGATCGAGCCGCCGGTGTCGGTGCCGGTGGCGGCGGGAGCGAGCCGCGCGGCAACTGCGGTTGAACTGCCGCCCGAGCTGCCGCCCGGGGCCATTGCAGCGTTGCCGCCATCGTTGCGGCGCCAGGGGCTGATCACGTTGCCGAAATAACTGGTCTCGTTTGACGATCCCATCGCGAACTGATCGAGGTTGAGCTTGCCCAGCATCCCCGCGCCCGCTTCCCACAGCTTGGCGGAGACGGTGCTTTCGTATTCGGGCACGAAGCCTTCGAGGATATGGCTGGCTGCGGTGGTCTGGACGCCCTTGGTGGCGAACAGGTCCTTCATCCCGATCGGCACGCCGCCCAGCTTGCCCAGCGGCGCACCCGCAGCGCGCTTGGCGTCGGCAGCTTTTGCGGCTGCAATAGCGTGATCAGGCGTGGTGACGATGAACGCGTTGAGCAGCGCGGCGGCGGCGACATTGGCGTT
>VFKS01000291.1 GCA_009885425.1 Novosphingobium sp. | reverse complement strand
GTCAGGTTGATCAGATTGGTCAGCCCCAGCCGCGCGGTGATCTCGTCGCGGTAAGCCAGCGTTTCGGGAAAATGTTTGCCAGTTTCGAGGAATAATACTGGCACTGCTGGATCAACGCTGGCCAGCAGGTGGAGCAATACAGCGCTTTCCGCGCCGAAGCTGGATACGGCCGCGATCCGTCCGGCCAGCCTCTCCCGCAAAACCGCGCCGAGCATCTCCTGTGTGGCCACCCCAGCAAAGCGCGCATTGAGTGCTTCGACTTCGCCTGCGGTGAAGCGCGGGGCGGTGTCGAGCACATCAATGCGGCGCGCGGCGTCAGCCATGCCGCAAGTTCCAGATCGGCACCCGGCCATCGGCAGCGGGCTGATACACGTGTTCCCACCGCGCCAGCGCAGCTTCGGCATCGACCGGATTGAGCGGAATATCGGGGGCGAAGGAATCGAATCCGCAGCGGCGCAGATGGCCGAGATGATCGACCGGCAATTCGCCCACTGCGCGGAGTTCGCCAGTATAGCCGGCCTCACGCAGCACTCGCGCCGAGGAGAACCCGCGACCATCGGTGAAGCTGGGGAAGTTGACCTCGATCAGCTTGATCCGGTCCAGATGCGGCAACAGATCGCGGGCATCGTCGCCCGGCTCCAGCCGGACCGCCGAGGCATTGGTCTGCGCGCCGAACACGTCAACCGTCACGCCCGGATCAGCGACCGCGTCGTCGGTGCGGAACCGGAATTGCACGTCACTCATAGATCGCCTCCTTGAACGGGGCCATGCCGATCCGGCGGTAGGTGTCGAGCAAGCGCTCATCGCCCTGCTTGTGCGCAAGGTAGACGTCAGTCGCCTTGTCGATCGCGTCGACAATCCCGTCTTCGGAGAACCCCGGGCCGGTAATCTGACCAAGCGAAGTATCGTCGCCCTCGCACCCGCCGAGCAGCAGCTGGTAGTTTTCAGTGCCCTTCTTATCGACGCCGAGAATGCCGATGTGGCCGGCATGGTGATGCCCGCAGGCATTGATGCAGCCCGAAATCTTGAGCTTCAATTCGCCCAAATCGGCCTGCTTGGCCGCAAACCGCTCAGAGATCTTCTGCGCTACCGGGATCGAGCGGGCGTTGGCGAGGCTGCAATAATCCAGTCCCGGACAGGCGATGATATCGCCGATCAGGTCGAGGTTGGCCGTCGCCAGACCAGCGGCATCGAGCTGTTGCCACAGATCGTACAGATCGGCCTTGCGCACGTGCGGCAGGACGATGTTCTGGGCGTGGGTGACCCGCAGTTCGTCAAAGCTGTACTTCAGGCCAAGATCGGCCATCACGCGCATCTGCTCGCCGCTGGCGTCACCTGGAATACCGCCGACCGGTTTCAGACTAATCGTCGCGATCATGTAGCCGGGCTGCTTGTGTGCGGCGCAATTGCGATCCACCCACAACGCGAAGTCGGGGTCCGAACGGTCCAGGGTATCGGGTGCAGCCGTGTCATAGGCCGGGTCGGTGAAATGCGCCTTGATCCGCTCCAACTCGGCCAGCGGCGGCTCGATCCCTTGGGTGAGCAGGTGGGCGAATTCTTCCTCGACCTGCCGGGTATATTCGTCCTTGCCCAGTTCGTGGACCAGGATCTTGATCCGGGCCTTGTACTTGTTGTCGCGGCGGCCGTAGCGATTGTAGACCCGCAGGCAGGCTTCGGCATAAGTGATCAGCTGATCGAGTGGCACGAACGCGCGCACCAGCGGCGCGATCATCGGGGTCCGGCCCATGCCGCCGCCGACATAGAACGCCGCGCCGATTTCTCCGGCGGCATTGCGAACCATGCGGATGCCGATATCGTGCAGCTTCATCGCCGCACGGTCGGTCTCGCTGGCGATCACCGCGATCTTGAACTTGCGCGGAAGGACCAGGAATTCCGGGTGAAAGCTCGACCACTGGCGTAGCAGTTCGGCATAGGGGCGCGGATCGACGATCTCGTCGGCGGCGGCCCCGGCATATTGGTCAGAGCTGATGTTGCGGATGCAATTGCCGCTGGTCTGAATCGCATGCATCTCGACCTTGGCCAGTTCAGCCAGCAGGTCTGGCGTCTGATCGAGTTGGATCCAGTTGTACTGGATGTTCTGGCGGGTGGTGAAGTGGCCATAGCCGCGGTCGTACTTGTCGGCGATATCGCCCAGCACCCGCATCTGCGCCGAGCTTAGCGTGCCATAGGGAATGGCGACGCGCAGCATATAGGCGTGAAGTTGCAGGTAGAGCCCGTTCTGAAGGCGCAGCGGCTTGAAGTGATCCTCGCTCAGATGCCCTTCGAGGCGGCGCTTCACCTGGTCGCGAAATTCCTCGACCCGGGCATCGACCATGGCTTGGTCATATGTGTCATATTTGTACATCAGATCACCCAATCACGCGCATCGGCGTCGGCTGGTTTGAGGGTTAGGTCGGGGCGCACGGTTGGCCCCAGCGCGCGGATGCGGTCCTTGATATGGGCCGGGCGAACGCCGTCCTCATCCTTCACAGCGTCAATCGCATAAGCGGCATTGACCCGCTGGGCGGCCTGTTCGCGGGCGAGAATGGCATCGGCGTTTTCGCCAACATCGAGTGCGTCCGAAACATGGAGCGACCACTGGACGCCATCCCACCAGGTGACAGCGCCTGATTTCAGGTCATTGCCGGTCAGTATCTTCATTTCAGGGTCTCCAGCGCCAATGCGCGCAAGGGTTCGTCAGTCTGCTGCGCTGCTACTTCGCCGATCACGATCAGCGCCGGGCTCTTCACCCCGTGGCGGCTGACCAGTTCGCCAAGCCCAGCCAGCGGGCTGCGCAGCACGCGCATCGCGGGCCGTGTGGCGTTTTCGACCACTGCCACCGGAACGTCGGGGGCGAGGCCATCGGCAATCAGCTTTTCGGCAATCGCATCAGCAGTGGCGAGGCCCATGTAGATCACTAACGTGCGGCCTTTTCCGGCAAGGCCTGTCCAGTCCTGCTCGGACAGCCCTTTGCACTGGCCCGCGACAAAGCTGACGATTGAGGCCGAGCGGCGGTGGGTCAGTGGCATTTGCGCCGCCGCCGCTGCGCCAATCGCGGCGCTGATCCCCGGCACCACTTCGACCGGCACCCCGGCCGCGCGGCAGGCCTCAGCCTCTTCGCCGCCGCGCCCGAAAATGAACGGGTCGCCGCCTTTGAGGCGCACCACTTCGGTCCCGGCCAAGGCTTCGCGTACTAACAATGCGTTGATCTCGTCCTGCTGCAGGGTATGGCGCGAGCGCGATTTGGCGACCGAAATTAGCCGCGCCTTGGGCCCGGCCAGCGCCAGAATTGCGGGATCAACCAACCCATCGTGGACGATCAGCGCAGCACGCGCGATCAGCCGAGCGGCGCGCAGGGTAAGCAGGTCAGGATCGCCGGGTCCGGCGC
>VFKS01000423.1 GCA_009885425.1 Novosphingobium sp. | reverse complement strand
CGCCCCGGCAACGTCATTCTTGATCGCCCAGCTGATCCGGCGATGATCGACGCGCTGCGGCGCTGGACTGGTCAGGCGAAGGCGGGCGGGGCGCAGTTCTGGGCGCAGATCAGCCACGCCGGACGTCAGACGATGAAGCCGGTCAACCCGCATCCCAAGGCGCCGTCAGCGGTCACCGTGGCGATTCCCGGCGGCCAGTTTGGACAGCCGGTCGCGCTGACCGGGGCAGAGATCGAGGACTTGATTGCGCGATTTGCCAGCGCCGCTGCCAGCTGCATCGAAGGCGGCTTCGACGGAGTGCAGGTCCATGCGGCGCATGGCTATCTTGGCTCACAGTTTCTCAGCCCGCGCACCAATCAGCGCAGCGATCAATGGGGCGGCAGTCTGGAAAACAGGGCGCGGTTCCTGCTTGGGGTGGTCAAGGCCACGCGCAGTGCGATCGGCCCCAACAAGGCGCTATCGGTCAAACTCAACAGCGCGGACTTCCAGCGCGGCGGGTTCGCTTTTGAAGATAGCTTGCAGGTTGCCCAGTGGCTCGAAGCAGCCGGGGTCGATCTCATCGAGATTTCGGGCGGAACTTATGAGCAGCCGCGGCTGATGGGGATCGAAGGGGTGGAGCCGGTTGAACAGCCCAATGTCGCCGCCTCGACGCTCGCCCGCGAAGCCTATTTCGTCGATTTCGCCCAAGCGATGAAGCGGGTGCTGAAAGTGCCGCTGATGGTCACCGGCGGCTTTCGCAGCCGGGCGGCGATGGAACAGGCGCTGCGGCAGGGCGGCGCCGATCTGATCGGTCTTGGCCGTCCGCTCTGTGCCCAGCCCGATGGGGCAGCACGGCTGCTGGCGGGAGCGGACACCCTGCCCAGCACCGAGCGCGAGCTTGCGTTGTTCCCGCCGCTGCTGTCGTTCTTGCGGGGGATCAAGACCTTGCGCGCGATTGACAGCTTTGCCGTGCAATATTGGTACTATGCCCAGATCTACGCGCTCGGCCGTACCGGCCAGACCGACCTCGGCAAAAGCGTATTCACATCGCTGCTTGAGGTTGAGAAAACCCACAAGGCCTGGCTTAAAGCGCGCCGGGGTTAGAACTTCACCCGCAGCGTTGCTTTTGCGCTCAGCGGCTTGCCGGTGGAGATATTGTTGTCCGTGTGGGCAGCGGGAAAATAGTAGGTGTCGGTCAGGTTTTCGACATTAAGCTGAACGATCACCGCATCGCTGACTTTGTAATAGGCCGCTGCATCGATCCGGGTGAAGGCGGGCAATAGCACGGCGTTGCTGATCGTGGTCCAGGTGCTCGATTGGTGGATCACTCCCAGACCCAAACCCAGCCGAGGGGTGACGTTGTAGCGCGCCCAGGCCGAAGCTTGATGGCGCGGCAGCTGCGCCAGCTTGCGCCCGGCCGGAGCAGCCGCGGTAGTGGAGCGGATCTCGCCGTCCTGAAGGGCATAGCCCAACGACAGGTCGAGCCCTTCAGCAGCGCGCCCGACCAGCGAGAATTCGATGCCTTCGGCGCGGCTCGATCCGCTCTGCACCACCATGCCCGAAATCGGATCGGTCGCGCGGGTGTTGCTGCGATCGAGCCGGAATACGGCCGTAGTGAAGGCCAGCGAGGGGGTGATATCCCACTTGATCCCGGCTTCGACATT
>VFKS01000455.1 GCA_009885425.1 Novosphingobium sp. | reverse complement strand
GCGATGCAGATGAAGCAAACCCGGCTGGTCGAACAGCGCGGTGTCCCGTTTGAGCGGATCCACACCGCCACCATTTCGGCCGCCAACTACGGTTCGGGCGAAGAGCGTCCGAGCGTCCTGATCCTGCTGCGCACAAAGAACGACAAGCAGAGCAACCTCGGCCTTCCACTACCATCCGGGGCTTTTGTGATCCAACAGGAGCAGTTCGGCCTGCCAATGCGGATCTCCGAACCGATCCTGCGCGATACGGCGGAGGATGAGAAGATCGAGCTCGGTGCCGGTATCTCGCCTGATGTTACCGTTATCCGCCGCACCATGCGCCGCGAAGGCAACCGCCATTGGGTTGAGGTTGAGATTTCCAATGCCAGCCCGCAGGCAATAACCTTTGAGCTAAAGGTGCCGCTCTATGGCACGTCGAACATCAGCGAATCCGACGCCAAATGGGCCAAGCGCGATGGGACACCCCTGTTCGTGGTTCTACTAGCCTCTGGACAAAGCGTGACGCTTCGATTCACCACATCTGATCGTTGAAACCTGCGCGTTCGCGGGGCTTCCAGCCCTATCGTGTGCCCACTTGCCAAAGTCTACGTAATTGATAGAGCTCTAACTCTACTGATTCGGTAGATCATTTGGGAGAGTGCCATGCGTTCGTTTCCAATGCCCCTGATTGCCCTGTCCGCCGCCCTGTTGCTCAGCGCCTGCGCAGAGAAAAAGTCTGAAGAAGCCGCCACCGACCAGTCCGCCAGCGCCGAAAGCGCTGGTCCCGCCATCGCGGGCGTGGTCGCTCCGGGTGTGGCGTTTCGCTATGACTACGCTTTCACCCTGCCCGGCAAAGCGATCTCGCAGGTCCAGCAACAACACGCCGCCGCCTGCCAGAACCTTGGCCCATCGCGCTGCCGGGTGACCGGAATCGCCTATGACCAGCCCGGCGAGGATCAGGTCAGCGCGCGGCTCGATCTGCTGCTCGCCCCCGATCTCGCGCACCGTTTTGCCAATGAGGGAATGGCGGCGGTCGAACAGGCCGAGGGCAAGCTCGATAACGCCCACGTCACCGGCGAAAACGCTGGCGACGCGATCAAGCTGAGCCAATCAGACAGCGCAGCCAATGACGCCGAGATCACCCGGATCGAAGCCCGACTTGCTGCCAAAGGCTTGACCAGCGCCGAGCGGGTTGAACTGCGGCAGCAGGTTGCAACCTTGCGAGAACAGCAGCGCGGTCAGGCGCAGGACCGCAAAGCCAAAGAAGCTTCGATCGCCACCACCCCGGTGGTGTTCAGCTATACCAGCCAGTCGATCCTCAATGGCAGTGGCACCTTTGCCAAGGCGGCGGGGTCGAGCTGGTCACGCGTCCAAAGCCTGTTGGCTTTTGTGACCCTGCTGCTGGGCGGCGCCCTGCCCTGGCTGCTGCTGGTTGGGGCAATTGTTCTGCTATGGCGCTCTGCTGCCCTCAGCCGCCTGCTCAAGCGGCTGTTCGGCGCCCCCTCACCAGAGCCCTCGCCCAGCGAGTAAGGCGCAAGCGCCTGCGCCGGTGCCTCACTCTCCGCCGGCGCAGGGGTCTTAAGGTTTACCCCGCGATCCGATTCTTCAACCAAGCTCTTAAGGCATCAGGGTCAAGTACCCGCATCTTGCGATAGCCGGTTTCAATCAGGCCTTCATCGCGCATGCGGGTCAAGCTCTTGGACAGGGTCATTGTGGTCACCCCGATCATCCCGGCCAGATCCTCTTGAACGGCGGCAATCCAGTCGTTCTTGCCGCGTTGCCGCCATTGATTGAGCAGGATTTTCGCAAGGTGGGCGTCACGCGGCAGGACCCGCAGATCATCGCTCATCGCCATCGCACGGCCCAGCCGAATTGCAGAGATCTTATAGAGTGCCTGCACAATCTCCGCATTCTCGAGCAATTTGGCAAAGGCCGCCGGGCTGTAGTGATCGACCACGGTTGGGCCAATCGCCATGGCATTATGGGTGCGTTGATTGCCGTAGAATAGCAAAATATCGCCATAATGCGCGCCGACACGGATCATGCTGACAAAGGTTTGTGATCCGTTTGGGCGCAGCTGAAATAGTCGTACCTGTCCCGAAATGACAATCCCCATAGCCGCGTCGGTATCGCCGCGGTTATGGATCAAAGTGCCGTCATCATAGGATTTACGCTGCCCTTGACTTGCCAACCATTTTCGCGCGCCCGGCGAAAGCAAGTCCAACAGCACTTCATCTGCGACGGCTGGCATGGTTAACTTATCCCAATTCTAAATAACTTTGTATTCTCGCTTCTGGTTTAGGTCTAGTCGGAATCTCTATCCGAGCCCTTTGGGTCGCGCAACGAAGCAGCAAAAGCTGTTCCGATGAGGCACGGTGAACCGCGGACGCCGCGCTTAGCTGTTGCGGCGTCCGCCACTCACTTCATCACAATTGTGAACAATCGGCTGCGAAGCTTTCGCGCTTGTCAGGCGCGCGTGGCTCCCTTATCGCGCTTAACCGAACGATTAAACGGACAGGGAGTTCCCATGCGCTTCGAAGGCACCAGCAACTATGTCGCAACTGACGATCTCAAGGTTGCGGTCAACGCCGCCGTGCTGTTGCGCCGGCCCTTGCTGGTCAAGGGCGAGCCCGGCACCGGCAAGACCGTGCTGGCCCACGAAATCGCCACGGCTGTCGGCGCGCCGCTGATCGAATGGAACATCAAGTCGACCACCAAGGCCCAGCAAGGCCTTTACGAATACGATGCGGTCGCCCGCCTGCGCGATGGCCAGCTGGGTGACGAGCGGGTCCATGACATCTCGAACTACATCAAGAAGGGCAAGCTGTGGGAAGCCTTCACCGCGCCGCAGCTGCCGGTGCTGCTGATCGACGAAATCGACAAGGCCGACATCGAGTTTCCGAACGATCTGCTGCAGGAGCTCGACCGGATGAGCTTCGACGTCTACGAAACCAAGGAGCGGATCGCGGCGGTCGAACGTCCGATCGTGGTGATCACCAGCAACAACGAAAAAGAACTACCCGACGCATTCCTGCGCCGCTGCTTTTTCCACTACATCAAGTTTCCCGACCGCGACACGATGCAGGCGATCATCGACGTCCACTTCCCCGGCATCCAGAAGATGCTGGTCAGCAAGGCGATGGATATCTTTTACGAAGTCCGCGACGTGCCGGGCCTGAAGAAAAAGCCCAGCACCAGCGAACTGCTCGATTGGCTCAAACTGCTGCTCAACGAAGACATGCCGCTCGACGTGCTCCAGCAAAAGGACCCCACCAAGGCGATCCCGCCGCTCCACGGCGCTCTGCTCAAGAACGAACAGGACGTGATGTTGTTCGAAAAGCTGGCCTTCATGGCACGGCGCCAGAACTGATCGCAGGCTGGGCAGGTGTTCTTCAACTTTATCGACGAGCTGCGCGCCGCCGGGATCAAGGCGTCTTTCAAGGAGCACCTAGTGCTGCTGGAAGCGCTCGACAGGGATGTAATCGAGCAGACGCCGGAACAGTTTTACTACCTCAGCCGCGCGATCTTCGTAAAGGATGAAGGGCTGCTCGACCGGTTCGATCAGGTGTTCAACAAGGTCTTCAAGGGCCTGCTGACCAATTACGGCCAGGACACAGTTGATATACCGGAAGACTGGCTGAAGGCTATCGCCGAGAAGTTCCTCACGCCGGAGGAAATGGCGGCGATAGAAAAGCTTGGCTCGTGGGACGAGATCATGGAGACGCTGAAAAAGCGGATCGAGGAACAGCAAAAACGCCACGAGGGCGGAAACAAATGGGTCGGGACCGGCGGAACCAGCCCGTTTGGCAATGGCGGCTACAATCCTGAGGGCGTGCGGATCGGCGGCGAGAGCAAGCACAAGCGCGCGCTGAAAGTTTGGGAAAAGCGCGAGTTCGCCAATCTAGACAACACCCGTGAACTGGGCACCCGCAACATCAAGATCGCGCTGCGCCGGCTGCGCCGGTTCGCCCGCGAAGG
>VFKS01000032.1 GCA_009885425.1 Novosphingobium sp. | reverse complement strand
TTCGGGATGGCTGCGCAGGATCCAGGCGATGCCATCGGGCTTGTCCTGGCGCTTGGACACCGGGGTATAGCGCGGGCCCTTGGTACGGCTGACGTTGACTGGGGCCTTTTGCATGACCAGCGAATAGCTCTCGTCAGCCTGACCCTTTTCGATCTCGGCCATGGTCAGCTCGCCCGAGCGGACCGGATCGCGCCCGGTATACTTCGACGAAGCCAGATCATCGGCCATCGCATTCACTTCGAGAATGTGCAGCCCGCAGAATTCTGCGATCTGCTCAAAGCTGAGCGCGGTGTTGTCTACCAGCCACGAGGCAGTGGCGTGCGGCATGAGCGGGGTCGGCTGGGTCACGGGTCTTCTCCGTCAGAAATAAGAAGGGCCGCCCCTTTGCGGAGCGGCCATTTGACCGCCATTTAGGCTCAAAACCCCGGCGGGGCAAGCGCGCAAACCGCATGTTAGTGATTTCAAACTAAATGCTGGGGCCGAACAATGGCCAATCGGGGGCAATCATGCTGCATCGGATCCTGCTCGTAACCTTTGCCAGCCTGCTGCTGGCCGCCTGCGGGCGCGGAAGCGAAGATTTCAAGCTGAACGTCGCGCGTCCGGCTGACCGGGTCGAGGCAGCGTTCGATCACGCAGGGCTCGATACCGAACTGACGGGCGTGTTTCCGGGGCTCAAAGTGGTCCGCACCAAGCCGGGTGACGGCGAAGTGATTTACACCATCCCCGGCGATGGCAGCTTTCCGGCCACGATCAAGCTGACTTTCGAACCCGGCAAGGATGGCCAGACCACAGTGGTTCACGCAGCGATCGATGCGCCCTCGACCAAGGTTGATTTTGACGACAAGACCATGGTGCTGAGCGAGGCCAAGGTCGAGACGATGGTGCGCGGGATCCTGCGTTCAGCCGGCAAGAAGCTCGAAGACGGCAAGGATATCGCATCCGAACAGCAGGCCTTCTCGCGATTGCTCACGATGCTGGCAATCGTCACCGATTCCAAGCAGTTGAAACTGGCGCAGGATGGCAGCAAGTATCCCGAATGGTATTTGTCCGGGCTCGGCTGGATGTCTGAGGGCGGCGGCTATGACGGTCCGGCCTATCCCTATGGCGAGGCCGCGATGGGTGAAGATCCTGGCGTTGCAGCCGCACGCGAGGAATCGCGTCAGCGCTCGGCCGACCGCGAAGAACGGCAGAAGGCCGAAGAGGCGGCCGAACCGATGGACGATTCGCGCGGCGATTCGGCCGGGGGTGACTACGCCGGGTCTTCTGAGTAGGGTTGGCGGTGATGCGGAA
>VFKS01000046.1 GCA_009885425.1 Novosphingobium sp. | reverse complement strand
CTTGCGCCGCCCGTCGCTGAGCCGTCCGATCTGGACCACCACGTTGATCGCCGAGGCGATCTGCGCACGAGCCGAACGCGGCGAGATTTCGATTCCGCTCATCCCGATCATCTGTTCGATCCGCGATAACGAATCGCGCGGGGTATTGGCGTGGACCGTGGTCATCGAGCCATCGTGACCGGTGTTCATCGCCTGCAACATGTCAAAGGCTTCGCCCGAGCGGCATTCGCCCAGAATGATCCGGTCGGGCCGCATCCGCAGCGCGTTTTTGACCAAATCGCGCTGGCTGATCTCGCCGCGTCCTTCGATGTTGGGCGGGCGGGTTTCCAGCCGGGCGACGTGTTCCTGCTGCAATTGCAGTTCGGCCGAATCCTCGATCGTCACGATCCGCTCGCGCTCATCGATGAACGATGACAGCGCGTTGAGTAGCGTTGTCTTGCCCGAGCCGGTGCCGCCTGAGATGATCACGTTAAGCCGGGCCTGGACGACAGCTTGCAGCACCGCCCCGACTTGCCGCGGGATCGAGCCGTATTCGATCATCGTCTCCATATCGATCGGGATCTTGGAGAACTTGCGGATCGACAGCAGCGATCCGTCGATCGCCAAGGGCGCGACAATCGCGTTGACGCGCGATCCATCGGCCAGACGGGCATCGACGAAGGGCGAGCTTTCATCAACCCGGCGGCCGACCGCCGAGACGATCTTCTGAATGATCCGCAGCAAGTGCCGCTCGTCCTGAAACCGGGTGCCGACCCGCTCCAGAAGGCCCTTGCGTTCAACGAATACCGTGTTGTGGCCGTTGACCAGAATGTCGGTAATCGTCTCGTCCTTGAGCAGCGGTTCGAGCGGGCCAAGTCCGAGCAATTCATCGAGCACATCCTCAACCAGCGACTGCCGTTCCGCCCCGTTGAGCACTGCGCGGTCTTCTTCGATGAGTTCGGCGATGATCTGCGAGATTTCAGTGGCGATCTGTTCACGCGGCAACTTGTCGAGCAGCGCCAGATTGATGCGATCGATCAGTTGGCGGTGGATCCGGACTTTGAGGTCGATCAGCCAGTCGGCCCGCACCCTGTCAGCGCTGACCACCTTGGCGGCGCGCGCCGGGGCCTTGGCCGGGCTGGCCGGTACTGGCTCGGCTGGCAGCGGGCTCGCTTCAGGGCTGGTCTTGCGGACATTCCACATGCTCATGACCCTTCAAAATCAAG
>VFKS01000071.1 GCA_009885425.1 Novosphingobium sp. | reverse complement strand
CGTCGGCCACACCTGCACCCTGGGTGCCCGGCAGCCATGCCGCGACGAAGGCATCGGCCTTGTTCAACAGCGGCCCCGCGAACAGGGGCCGCCCCGACAGGAACACCACAATCACCGGAATGCCCTGTGCCTTCAACCGTGAGATCAATTGCTCTTCGCCGTGCAGGCTTTGATAGGCGAGGTGCGGCAAATCACCCTGGAACTCGGCATAGGGGCTTTCCCCGATCACCACGATCGCGACATCGGGTCTGGTGCTGAACGCCCCGTCCGCAGCGATCTCGGCCTTGCCGCCAGCGCTGGTGGCCGCGTCGCTGATCGCCCGGCCAATGGTCTGGCCATTGGGGAAATCGGCGGCAGTGGTATCGGTGCCTTGCCAGGTGATCGTCCACCCCCCGGCCTGCATCGCCATATTATCTGCGCCCGGTCCGGCAACGAGCACCCGCGCGCCGGGTTTGATCGGCAACAGGCCGCTATCGTCCTTGAGTAGCACGAGCGACTTGGCGGCGGCCTCACGGGCGAGCGCGAGGTGCTGCGGCGCGCCAACTTGCGCCGGGTCGCCGCGCTCAATCAGGTTAGGGCCCATCAGGCCGAGTTTGAATTTGACCCGCAATACGCGGCGGACGGCATCGTCGATCCTGGCGGCTGGAATGCGGCCATCACGTGCCGCAGCCAGTGTCGTGCCAAACAGCGCCTTCCAGGTATCGGGGGCCATGAACAGATCGAGCCCGGCGTTGATCGCGGCGGGGCAATCGGTGTTGGAGCAACCGGTCACCTGGCCGTGGCCATTCCAGTCCCCAACCACCAGTCCGGTGAACCCCATCCGGCCTTTCAGCACATCGGTCAGCAAGCTGTGATTGCCGTGATGCTTGGCGCCGTTCCAGCTGGAAAAGCTAGCCATCACGGTCAAGGCCCCGGCGTCAATAGCAGCAGGATAGCCCGGGGCGTGGAGCGCGATCAGCTCCGCCTCGGGGATACGGGCATCGCCTTGATCGCGGCCATCGGCGGTGCCGCCATCGGCCAGGAAATGCTTAGCCGTGGCTGCCACGCGCGAGGCGGGCAGCGGGCGGCCCGCAGCCAATTCGCCCTGCAGGCCTAGCGTCATCGCGCGGCCATAGCGCGCAACCAGCGCCGGATCGGACGAATAGCCTTCATAGCTGCGGCCCCAGCGTACGTCCTGCGGCACGGCCAGGGTTGGCGCAAAAGTCCATTCGATCCCGCTCCCGGCGATTTCAGCCGCCGTCGCCGCGCCGATCCGCTGGATCAGATCGGGATCGCGCGCGGCGCCAAGGCCGATATTGTGCGGAAAGATCGTGGCCGATGGCAGGTTGGAATGGCCGTGAACCGCGTCAACCCCAAACAGGATCGGAATGCCGGCGCCGCTGGCGCGCGATGCTGTACGAAACTCGCCGACCAGTTGCTGCCATTTGGCAGCGCTCGCCCGCTCATCGCCATAGGGTCCGGAATTGCCGCCCGCGAGGATCGAGCCGAGCGGATAGCGCACCAGATCGGCCGGGGTAATCGCGCTGATATCAGCCTGAATCAGCTGTCCAACTTTCTGCTCCAGCGTCATTTTTGCCAAGATGGCATCAATCTGCGCTTCAGTTGCTGCGTCAGTCAGGGCTGCCGGGCTCTTGGCAGTGGGCCACAAAGCCGAATTGGCGGTTGTCGCAGCAGGTCCGATACCCGAAGATCCGGCCCCTGCCGCCACTGCTGCACAGCCGCCCATCGCAAGCGCCATCGCCGCAATTGCTGAGTTGAAACGCATCATTTCCCCACCCGGTCATTATTGTGAACGTTATCATTCGCATGAGCAGACGCGGAAATCAAGCAGGGCTTTCAGGCTTCGCGGGCGATAGTGAACAGCAGCAGGCTGGCGCCGATGGCCAGCACGGCGAGGATCAGGAACAGCGCCTGAAACCCGAACACCGGCACCAGTCCGATCGCCAGCCAGGGCATGATTAACGAGGGCACGGTGTTGGTCAGATTGAACAACCCCAGATCGCGACCGCGCCGCTCCGGCCGCAGCAAAATCCGCAGGGTTTGCGAGGAGTGCAGCGCCAGAAACACCGCGCTGGCCAGACCAAACAGCGCATAGGCTGCCATCGCCGCGCCCAGTGTTCCGGCCAGCGCCATGCCCAGCAATCCAGCGGCCGAAAAGCAGGCCGAGATGGCCAGCGGCAGCATCGGCCGGTCGGCTTTGTCTGACCAGCGGCCGGCCGCAAGTGCGAGCGGCGCTGACATCAGCATGATCACGCTGAACAGGCGGGCGGTTTGATTCTCACCCACTGCAGAATCAAGGCTGCGCAGCCAGAACAGCAGATAGGCAAACAGCGTTGCTTCGGCCACCTGCACCGCCAGCCGCGCTATCCACATCCGCACCACGATGCGGCGTTGCGCGGGTTGCGGTTCAGTTGAAGGGATCGCAGGCGCTGGCTCATGACGTGCCACGGCCACCGATCGGCGCGGCGCAAACAGCAGGATCGGCAGGACGCAGGCAACAACCATCAGCGCGACCAGCCCCAGCCGCTGACCTTCCTGCGCCAGCCCCGGCTGGGTTACGATTGCGCCCGACAAGGCCCCAAATGCGGGGGCAAAGGCCATGAACCCGCCCAGCATTCCCTTGCGCCGGTCGGGCACCTGATCCCCCGCCCAGGCCGCCAACGGCGCCAACATCATATTGAGCGCCAGTTGCCAGCCGACAATCGCGAAAATCAACCCGTCCAGGGTCTGCGCCCGCCCGATCAGCGGCAGCAAGGCCGAAGATAGCACCAAGCCCACCGCAATCCACGCCCGGCGATTGCGGGTGATATCGCTCAAGAACCCGAAAGCTATGCTCCCCGCCGAAGCCGCCAATGCTCCGGCCAGCGCAATCTGGGCCAGCCAGCCAATTCCCGCCTCGCTTCCGGCCAGACCGGCAACCCGGCCCGGCAGCAGGATCGTCAGCAGCGGGGTATAGGCAACTGCGCCGCCAGCCCAAGCCAGCGCATAGAGCAGCATAAACCGATCAGGCCGACTGGCCGTTCCGGCTTCAGCCACGTTTCGCGCCGGATGGCGGTGCAACCGAGCCGCGTTCCACCATCGCTGCTGGAACGACGGTCAAAGCAGCCGGCGGCTCATCACCCCGCTGCGCTGCGATGATCAACTCCACTGCTTTTGAAGCAGTCGCAGCAATCGGCTGATCAACGGCTGTAAGCGGCGGCTGGGTAAAATGAACCAGCGGGGTGTTATCAAAGCTGATCAGCGAGAGGTCTTCGGGCACCCGCAACTTGCGCAGCCGCGCGACTTCCAGCGTGGCCAGTGCCATCTGGTCATTGCTAGCGATAATCGCGCTAGGCGGTTGTGCCAGATCGAGCAGCACGCGCGCGGCTTGGTTGCCAGATGCATAGGAAAAATCGCCCTGGGCCAGCAGATCGGTAGTGGCATAGCCGGCCGCTTCCATTTCCGCCCGCCAGCCATCAACCCGCCAGCCGCTAAGCTCATATTCGGCCGATCCTGCGATGAAACCGATCCGGCTGTGGCCGCGTTCGATCAGATACCGCGTTGCGGTACGGGCCGAGCCTTCATCGTCCATCGAAACCGGGATCCCTGATCCGTTTTGCTTCGATCCGATCCGGGCGAAGGGAATCATCTGTTCCGCGAGCAGATCGACGATCTGCTGGTTGTCCGAATGCGGCGGGGTCAGGATAATCCCATCGGGCTGAAGCGCGGCAATCGCCCCCAGCAATTCGCGCTCGACATGATCGCTGTGGGTATCGACCAGCTCAAAGATCATCCGATAGCCGTGCTCAGCGCATTTGAGCATCCCGCCCAGCAGCATCTGATCGACCCAGTCAGTCCCTTGCCGGGCCTGCCAATCGGCAATTGTGCGTTCGCGGTCATTGATTGCCAGGATCAGATAAGACCGCGACCCGCTCATCCGTTGGGCCGCAATCGAGGGGACATAGCCCAGCCGGTCGATCGATTCCTGAACGCGGGTCTTCATTTCGAGCCGGACGTTCGGTTCATTGTTGATGACGCGACTGACCGTCTGCAGCGACACTCCAGCATCGGCAGCGACGTGCTTGATCGTAACAGCCTGCCGCCGCCTTGCCATACCCTAAATGCCCCCTGCGCCCGATGCGCTTGCGCTGGCGCTGGCCGTAGCGGCACTGGCTGGCATTTGCCAGACGCGAACCCAATCGACTTCCATCCGCTTGGGATAGCCATCCTGCCGCACCCCGCCCAGCCCGCGGCCTTCCGGCAATTTGCCGCCAATCGCGAGGTTGAGGATCAGATGAAACGGCCGGTCAAACGGCGCACCGGGATTGGGCGATCCGGTGGTCGACCATTCGCTGGCAGTGCGGGTGGCAAAGACCTTGCCATTGACCCGCCAGACCATCCGATCAGGATACCATTCGACGGAATAGATGTGGAACCCATCAAGCACTTCGGGATAGGCAATCTCGGTACTGACCAGTTTGTTTTTGGGCCACTTCCCGCCGAAATGAAGCGTGCCCAGAATGGTGCTTTCGCGCCCGCCGGGGCATTTGGCGCAAAGCACGCCGAGATTGACCGCTTCCAGAATGTCGATTTCGCCCGATGCCGCCCACGGCCCATAGCCGTTCTTCTCAGGCAGCATCCAGATCGCGGGCCAGGTGCCCTGACCCTGCGGCAGCCGGGCGCGCACCTCGATCTTGCCATAGCGCCACGACGCCTTGCCGCGGGTGGTTAGCCGGGCCGAAGAAAAATCGCGCGTCGCCTGCGCATCGCGCTGGGCGGCCTGACGCCGCTGGGCCAAGGGCAGAGCTGGGCCGGTGGTCCGCTCGTGCCGGGCGGTGATCACCAGTTTGCCGTCCTCGATCGCCGAATTGCGCCCGCTCTTGGTGTAGCACTGGCGCTCGTCATTGCCGCCACCCCAGCAGTCCTCGTCATAGGCCCACTTGGCGCGGTCGATTTCAGTGCCGTCAAATT
>VFKS01000256.1 GCA_009885425.1 Novosphingobium sp. | reverse complement strand
TCCCCTCCAAACCCATCTCAGGCCCTGCTCGGTGTGTCCGATCGTTTGCAACAATTGCACGATAGGGAGCATTACCCATGTCTGATCGCTTGTTTCGCCTGATGGAACGTCACCAAAAGCTTGATCGCGCGCTGCGGCAGCTGCAGGTGCAGCGTTGGCCCGATCCATTCCAGATCGCCCGGCTCAAGAAGTTGAAGCTGGCGCTGAAGGATCGCCTCGCGCGGCTATCCACCCGCCGCACGCCATCGCGCGCCTGATCGCGGCACGAATTTTCCGCCGGTGCTTCCCTTGCGGGAGGCACCGGCCTTTTTTGCATTTTTGAAACAGAGGTAATTTGAATGGAATTCCTGACCGCCGACTGGCTCGGCACGCCGCTGTGGTTCTGGCTGAGCTTCTTTGGCCTGGTCATTGCGCTGACCGCTTTCGATCTCGGCGTCCTCCACAAGGAGGACCGCGAGATGGGGATCGGCGAGTCGCTGAAACTCACGGCCTTCTACATCGCGATTGCAATGGCATTCGGAGCCTGGATCTGGATCGAACGCGGCGCCGAACTGGGGATGCAATACTACACCGGGTTCTTCATCGAGAAAGCGCTGTCGATCGACAATGTCTTTGTGATCAGCCTGATTTTCACCTTCTTCGCGATTCCGGCCAAGTTCCAGTACCGCGCGCTGTTGTGGGGCATCATCGCAGTGATCGTGCTGCGTGGGGCGATGATCGCGGCGGGTGCGGCGCTGGTCGAGCAGGCCTATTGGGTGCTCTACATCTTCGCTGCCTTCCTGGTTTTCACCGGGATCAAGATGTTCTTCGCGGGCGATCACAACCCCGATATTGCCAAGAACCCGGTGGTGCGGTGGATATCGTCCCATATGCGGGTGACCAAGAAGCTGCATGACCAGCACTTTTTCGTGAAGGTGCCGGACGAAAAGACCGGCAAGTTGGTGAGGGCCGCGACACCGCTGTTTCTGGCGCTGGTGGTGATCAATCTGGCCGACCTGGTCTTTGCGGTCGATTCGGTCCCGGCGATCTTCGCGATCACCACCGATACTTTCATCGTCTATACCAGCAATATCATGGCGATCCTCGGCCTGCGTGCGCTCTATTTCGCGCTCTCGGCGATGATCCACCGCTTCTACTATCTGAAGTATGCGCTGGCCGCGGTGCTGGTGTTCATCGGTTCGAAGATCTTCGTCTCCGACTTCTTGCTGGGCGGGGAAAAGTTCCCGCCGGTGATGAGCCTGGTGGTGACTTTCGCCCTGATCGCCGCGGGCGTGCTCTATTCGCTGTGGGCCACCCGCCACGGCGAGGACGCCGCCCCGCACATCCCCCACGATGAAATCCGGCCCTAACCTCCACAACCAAGCAGGAGAATACTGTCATGAAATCCAAGATTATGATTGCTTCGTTCGCAGCCAGCCTGGCTGTCGCCGCAGGTCCCGCCATGGCGCACAATCACGCAACGGCCAACAGCATGGCGCCGGCGATTTACGCGCCGATCACTGTTACGGAAGTGGAAGAAGCCCAGCGCGGCTGGTGCGGTGCGCTGGTTGCGATTTCGACCGAGGCCGACACCAAGGGTTATGCCGCCGCCAAGGCGCTGGCCGCGCGCGTGATCGACAGCGCCTATGCCTACAACATGGGTCCGGTGCTGTT
>VFKS01000107.1 GCA_009885425.1 Novosphingobium sp. | reverse complement strand
TGCTTTGAGATCGGCAAAGTTCGCTTCGGTGTCTGGCATGGCCGGTGGCTCAGTGCCGGTCAGCCGCGCGGCGGCTCCCTTTGCGGCATCCGAAGCGATCTGGATCTGGCGGGACAGCGGCAGCATATCGGGCACCAACCGCGCTTCGATCAGCTTCGCCGCGTCACCTTGCGCAGCGGCCTTGTCGAGCCAGGCCGTCATATTGCCGAGCATCGAAATGAAACCGGGCACTGCCGACTGGTGAAGCGAATAGGACATGGTTGATTCTCCCGGTGTTGGTCTTTGACAGCGGAGCTAGCCGAGCTGCAGTTCGGTTGCAATGCGAAACCAATTGCCGAGCAGTCGCAGCTTGCCTACCCACCGGCCATGCCAGAGCTTCCTGAAGTTGAAACCACCGTGCGGGGCCTCGCGCGCTATCTCGATGGTGCGCGGCTGGCCCGTGTCACCCCGCGCCGCGAAGGGCTGCGGCGGCCGTTTCCGGCGGATCTGGTCCAGACTCTGACCGGGGCTAGCGTAACTGGCCTGTCGCGCCGGGCCAAATATGGTCTGATCCACACTGATCGCGGCCAATCGCTGGTGTTTCACCTCGGCATGTCGGGGCGCTGGCGGATCGAGCCGAAAGAGCTCGGCAAGCACGATCATCTGGTGCTGGAAACTGGCAGTGGCCACGTGCTGGCGCTGTGCGATCCGCGCCGGTTCGGCTCGGTCGATCTGGTTGAAACCGCGCGGCTAGGGGAATGGCCGGCCTTTGCCGCGCTGGGGCCAGAGCCGATTGGCGATGCACTGACGCCCGCCCACCTTAAGGCGGCGCTGGCCGGGCGCAGCGCGGCGATCAAGCTGATGCTGCTCGATCAACGTATTGTCGCGGGGCTGGGCAATATCTACGTCTGCGAGGCCCTGTTCCGGGCGCGAATCGATCCGCGCAAGGCGGCGGGGCAGGTTTCAGGCCCGGCGCTGACCCGGTTGGTCCCCCAGATCAAGGCGGTGATTGCCGAAGCGATCGAGGCGGGCGGATCGACCCTGCGCGACTATGCCCAAGTCGACGGAGAACTGGGCTATTTCTCCAAGCAGTTCGAGGTCTATGATCGCCACGGGCAGGGCTGCACCGCCTGCGGCGCGCCGATCCTGCGCTTTGCCCAGGGCGGGCGGAGCACCTGGCATTGCGGGAAATGCCAGAAATAAGGGGAATGCTTGACGATTCGCCGAGCCGCAGTTAAGGGCCGCGCTTCCTGCGGGTCCGATTCCATTTCGGTGCCCCGCTTTGCATTAGATTTCTAAGGACGAACATGGCCAATACGCCGCAAGCCAAAAAGCGCATCCGCCGCAACGATCGCCGCGCGGAGATCAACGGCAACCGCATCAGCCGCATTCGTACTTTCGTGAAGAAGGTCGAAGCAGCGCTGGAAGGCGGCGACAAGCCGGCTGCGGCCGAAGCGCTGAAGGCGGCTCAGCCTGAACTGGCCCGCGGCGTGGCCCGCGGCGTGCTCCACAAGAACACCGCAGCGCGCAAACTGTCGCGCCTGACCAAGCGAGTCGCTTCGCTCTGATTCGCATCGCCTGCGATGATTCGCAGGGACGAAAACAGAACGAGTTGAGCAGAGGGCCCCCGGCGATCCGGCGGGCCCTTTTGCTTGTGCAGCGCGGCAAGGATGCTGCAATGCACTAACACTATGGATTCCCGCGATTCGCACCTTTCCCTAGGGGAAAAGATTGATTTTTCAGGGACTAAACCCATCATCCGGGGTTTTCCGGGGCTCCTATAGAGTCAAGGGCATTTATTTCAGTTTTTTTACCATGATCGCCTTGCCCTCCGCGTGGAACCGTCCATAAAAAACCCCTGACCGTCCGAGGCCATTCGGCTCACCGGGCATCACATCAAAATGCAAATTCCAGCAACGGCTTTCGGGCAGCCGGTGCGTAGAGTGGCGCGCAAGTTTGCGGGCCATGGTGGGAAATTCGTGCGGGGGCGTTGCGTAGTGACGGGAATGGGTATGGGCGGAGCGCAGGATAAACTGTCCGCCGCTGCAGTGACGGATGAGGAGCGCCTCGCTGCCGAAGGCGACCGGGTGCGGGCCGAGCAGGAAGCACTCGATCTGGCGGCCGACTGGGCCGATATCAGCCAGGGTCTGCGCAAGGACCTGGGTCAGCAATTGCACAGCCAGTGGATCAAGCCGGTCCAGCCGGGCAGTTTTTGCA
>VFKS01000164.1 GCA_009885425.1 Novosphingobium sp. | reverse complement strand
GGCCCCGGTGAACACCGCGGTTTCGATCAGCAGATTGTCGCGCAGGAAATCGACCGGCTGGGTGTTGTTGGCGTGGATACCGCCAACCCGCGCGGCGGCCAGAACCACCGCTTGCGGACGGTTGTTGTGCATCCAGCCCAGCACCCCGCGCTGATCGGTCAGGTCCAGCTCGGTGCGGTCGGCGGTCAGCACGTCGCAGTTTTCGCTGGCCAGCCGGCGGACAATCGCGCTGCCGACCATGCCCTTGTGGCCCGCCACCCAGACCCGTTTTCCGGCAAGCGAGAACATCAGCTGCCGCGTCCCACGCTCGCGGTTTTCATCGTCTCAAGGTCGGCCAGCACCATCTCGCGGGCTAGCTCGCGCACCCCGATTTCGGCGCGCCAACCTAGCTTCTGGTGGGCTTTCGAGGGATCGCCGATCAGTAGCTCGACTTCCGTGGGGCGGAAATAGCGGGGATCGACTGCGACCCGCAGCGCTCCGGTCTTCTGGCAAAAGCCCTGTTCTGCGACCCCGCTGCCACGCCATTCCAGGTTGATTCCAGCATCGGCAAAGGCCCATTCGACGAACTGGCGCACGGTGGTGGTTACCCCGGTGGCGAGGACATAGTCATCACCCTCGTCCTGCTGCATCATCCGCCACATCCCTTCGGCGTATTCGCGGGCGTGGCCCCAGTCACGCTGGGCGTCCATATTGCCGAGGTACAGAGTTTCCTGCCGCCCCAGCGTAATTGCAGCGGCGGCGCGGGTGATTTTGCGGGTTACGAAGGTTTCGCCCCGCAGCGGACTTTCGTGGTTGAACAGGATCCCGTTCGAGGCGTGAATGCCGTAAGCCTCGCGGTAGTTGACCGTGATCCAATAGGCATAGAGCTTGGCCGCCGCATACGGACTGCGCGGATAGAACGGGGTGGTTTCGCGCTGCGGCACTTCCTGAACCAGCCCGTAAAGCTCCGAGGTCGAGGCCTGATAGAACCGCGTCTTGCGCTCCAGCCCGAGGATCCGGATCGCTTCAAGCAACCGCAGCGTGCCTATGGCATCGGAGTTGGCGGTATATTCGGGGGACTCGAAACTGACCTGGACATGGCTTTGCGCGGCCAGATTGTAAATCTCGTCCGGCTGGGTCTCCTGAACGATCCGGATCAGATTGGTCGCATCGGTGAGGTCGCCGTAATGCAGCGTCAGCTTGGGATCGGGGGCATGCGG
>VFKS01000194.1 GCA_009885425.1 Novosphingobium sp. | reverse complement strand
GGCTTTGCCAATTTCAGCTCGATCGCGATCCAGATGGCGGTCACCGGCGGCCTCGCCCCCAACCAGCGCCCGATGATCGCCAAGCTGGGGATGAAAGCGCTGGTCGCAGGCAGCCTTTCTAACCTGATGAGCGCCGCTTTGGCCGGATTGTTCTTGAGCCTCTGACCCGCAGAAACCTGCGCTCAATTCCTCCAATCCGGAGTAAAACCGGGTAGTTTTCCGGATAGGATTGCCCGCCCGCCGCAGGCCAAGCGGCGGGCATGGCCCTATCTCTGCTCACCCTCGCCGCCGCGACTTTTGCACTTTGCGCCGAGCCGCCAAGGATCACCTGCGTGGTCGATGGCGATACATTCTGGTTGAATGGCGAGAAGGTCCGGCTGGCCGATATCAACGCGCCCGAAACGCACAGCGCCGGGTGCCCGGCCGAGCAAGCACTGGGCAACAAGGCGACCCGGCGGTTGATTGTCCTACTCAATTCCGGGCCGTTCAGTCTGGAGACTGAGGGCCGCGCGACCGATCGCTATGGCCGCGCGCTGCGGGTGGCAACGCGCGGCGGGCGATCGCTCGGCCAACAGCTGGTCAGCGAAGGGTTGGCCGAGCCATGGCGCGGACGGCGCAGCGATTGGTGTGTGCTGCTTGTAAGAGCGAATAGTTCGGAATAGCATTGCCCGCGTGGGCAAGATTATTCGATTTCGAAACCCAAGGCGGATCAAACCGAGCAGCTATGGCCGGGTATTGCCCAATCATCGCTGGCTAGGGCAGCCGCATCCAATCGTCCGAGGTTTAGTTGCTCTGCGCCCATTCGGGCTGTTCGCAATCCTGTGCTTGATTTGGATCTCTTATGACGGCGGTTTGGTCGAGCCGCCCGAATTCCTCTCAACCGAGCCCGAAGCCGTTTCAGGCCAGTTCACACTTTGCGGCCTTGGTCGGGGTCACAATTGTGTGATTGACGGCGACACATTCAAACTTGGTGATCGCAACATAAGAATCGTCGGCATCGATGCCCCGGAAACGCACCCATCGCATTGCGCCGCGGAAGCAAGAATCGGCGAAGAGGCCACTCAGCAATTGCTGCAACTGCTGAACCAAGCGCCCTTTGTGATGCGGGCGCGGCTCGATGAACCACAAGATCATTATGGCCGAGACTTGCGCTCGGCCAGTCGATCTCTGCCAGACGGAAGCGAGCAGTCGATCGCCGATGAAATGCTGGCTAGTGGAACGGTCCGCCGCTATCTCGGAGGCTTGAGGTCCGGCTGGTGCTGAGGGCTGAAGACCTAGGAGAGTGCAATGCTGTTGATCGAGGGCTGGATTAAGCTGGCGGCGGGCGAATTCGAAAAGGTCCGCGAACAGGGGATCGCGATGGTCGCGGCAACCAATCAGGAACAGGGCTGCCTGCACTATGCCTTTGCTCAGGATATCGCCGATCCCGACCTGATCCGAATTTCGGAACGCTGGGAAAGCCCGGAAGCGCTCGCCGCCCATGGTGCCAGCGCGCACATGGGCACCTTCAACAAGGCGATGGGCGGCGTGACCCGCGAAGGTGCGGACCTGCGGCTCTATACGGCCGACGAAGTGCGGCGGCTGATGTAACGTGAATGCGATGATCCGGAACCTTGTAGGCAGCGCCTTTTTGGCCGTGCTGGTCTTGCTGCAACCTGCCGTTGCTGCGGCACAGGCGGCGCTGCCGCCGCCAGCGGCAAGCGGGGAAGTGCTGCAAGCCCGGTTCGCCCCGCCGCTGGACCGGCCGCTGCGCTACCGGATGACGATGACCGAGTTGGAGGAAGGCAAGCCTGTGACCATGGTGATGGTCCAGGAATTGACCTTCACCCGCAACGGCGATGGCTATGTCATGGCGCTACGCTGGCTGTCGCTGACGGCCGGGGGCGAAACGCTCGATCTGACCAAGGGCAATCTGCCGCTACCGCCGGAGATTGCAGTGATGATCCGCCCGGTTTCGCTCGAACTCGGCCCGACCGGCCAGATCCTGCGGGTCCGCGAATGGGATCGCTATCGCCGCGAATTGATCGAAGCAGCGCCGGCGCTGGCCGAAATGATGGGCAGCAACGCCAAGGACAAGGCCGAGATGTCTGTCTTCATGACCAATTTCTTCACCCAGTTCACTGCGGTTCCCGCCGAACGGGCGACATGGCTGGTGGCCTATGGCTGGCCCGAAGTCATGCTGCTGGCGGGCACAGTGGGCAGGGCAGGAGCGCCGATTTCATCGCGCCATGTGGTGCAGAGCGTCTATGCCCCCGAACCGCTCAACTACGAATTCCAGACGCGGCTGAGCCGCACGGCGGATGGCAAGGGCCTGCGCAACGTATCGGCCGGATCGCCCGATGCCGCCGGAGCCAAGGCCATGGCCGCCCAACTTGTCGCGGCCGTCATGACCGGGCTGTCTGAGGGAACCGATATTGATCGGAGCACCGTAGAGAAACTGTTCGCCAACCCGAAGTTTTCAACCCAGCTTGATATGGACCTGGATCTGCAAACCGGCCTCCCACGCAAGGCCAAGATCGTGGTGCGCGAAAAGTTTGACGGGATCGACCAAAGCAGCACGATTCTATTGGAGGCGCTTTAGATGGCGTCTTTGCCGCGCATTGGGCCAACGAGCATCACTATCCGGTCGATGTGGATGGAGTCGCAGCGGAAGTCTTGATTGGCGTGCCGGCCGCGCGGTGAGCAGCTGCCTCCTGTCCTGCGCGCGGTCGGAAAATGGAACAATTTTCGCCTGCCAGTCGTTGTCTGCTGGCATCCGCGCATAATCTCGCGGTCCGTTTCCGGAGAACTCTCATGAAGTCGATGCACCGGCATGCCATCGGGCTGGCCCTGACCCTCACGCTTGCCGCCTGCTCGGGCGAAAGTGCCGATCCGCAAGCCAGCGGCACCTCTGATCCCGAACTGCTCGCACCCGCGGCGACTCAAACGCCCAGCCCCACGCCCACTGCCAGTCCGGAGCCTGTCGCCGAGGTCAAGGAAATCCCCTCCGCGCTACGCGGCCGCTGGGCGCTGGTCCCAGCCGACTGCACCTCAACCCGCGGCGATGCCAAGGGCTTGCTGACAATCGGCGCGACGACGCTCAAATTTTACGAATCGGTCGGCACGCTCAAAACCGCGACCAGTGGCGCCCCCGGCGGCCTCAGCGGCACCTTCTCCTATACTGGCGAAGGGATGGAATGGAGCCGCGAAGTCACGCTGGTCGCCAGCGCTGACGGGCAGAGGCTCAACTTTGCCGACACCGGCAACGACCCCCCACCCAGCCGCCGCAGCTACACCAAGTGCACGTGAACAGGAAGAAACCGGTACGCATGCTGCTTGGTGCCATGCCCATCGCGCTCTTCCTGTCCGGCTGCGTTGCGTTGGACAATTCGAGCCCCATCGACAGTTGCAAGGCGGCGCCGGGCCAGAGCTATATCGGCCGCACCGCCTCGAGCGAGATCGGCGGCGAGCTGCTCGCACTCACCAATTCGCGCGAAATCCGCTGGGTCCCGCCGGGCATCATCGTGACCGCGGATTACAAGTTCGGCCGCCTGACGGTCGCCTATGATCAGGCCAAGCGGATCACCACCATTTCGTGCGGCTGAGCCGGGCGGGCCCGCACCTGCCGTCTGGCATCTTTGCTCGAATCGGTTAAAGCCGGGGCTATGATTGACCAATTTTCGCTAACCGATGATCAGCTCGCCATTCAAGACATGGCGCGTAAGTTCACTGCTGACCGGATCACGCCGTTCGCCGCCGAATGGGACGAAAAGCACCACTATCCGGTGGACGTGTGGAAGGCGGCTGGCGAGCTGGGTTTTGGCGCGATCTATGTGTCTGAGGAATCGGGCGGGATCGGCCTTGGGCGGCTCGACGCAGCGTTGATAATGGAGGC
>VFKS01000366.1 GCA_009885425.1 Novosphingobium sp. | reverse complement strand
CGCCGATGACTGGATTGCCGAAGCCTGCACCCCCGCCAGTGTGGTGATCACCGCCGATATCCTGCTGGCGGATCGCTGCATAAAGGCCGGAGCTGCGGTGCTCGCCCACAATGGCAAGCCGTTCACTCACAGCTCGATCGGCAGCGCTATCGCCACCCGCGCGATCATGGCCGATCTGCGCGCGGGCGGCGATTCCATCGGCACGCAAGTTGGCGGGCCGCCGCCGTTCTCCAAGACTGACCGTTCGCGCTTTCTCTCGGCGCTTGATGAAGTACTTGTGCGGCTGGCACGGGGCGCTATCGGGCCTGCGTGATGATCGATCCCCGTTCGCCTGTCCCGCAACCGGTTTGCATCGCCGCGCTGTATCATTTCGCGCGGTTTGATGACCCTGCGGCCCTACGCGCGCCGCTCGCCACGCTGAGCCGCGCGCAGGCGATCAAGGGCACGCTGCTGCTGGCGCGCGAAGGGATCAACGGGACGATTGCAGGGACCGAAGCCGGAATTTCCGCAGTGCTGGATCATATCCGCAGTCTGCCGGGCTGCGCCGGATTGCAGGTCAAGTTTTCCGCAGCTGAAACCATGCCGTTTCACCGGATGAAAGTGCGGATCAAGGCTGAGATCGTAACCATGGGTCAGCCGGACATCGATCCGCTCGGCGAAGTCGGGCACTATGTAGCGCCGGCCGATTGGAACGCGCTGATTTCCGATCCCGGCACGATCGTGATCGACACCCGCAACGATTATGAGGTTGCGATAGGTACTTTTGCTGGGGCGATCAATCCGGGCACCGCCAGCTTCCGCGATTTTCCGGACTGGTTCCGGGCGCAGCGCGAGGCCTTACTTGGGCAGGGCGCCGCGCCGAAAGTTGCGATGTTCTGCACCGGCGGAATCCGCTGCGAAAAATCGACCGCCTTCCTCAAGTCAGAAGGGCTCGAGGCGGTTTATCATTTGCAGGGCGGGATCCTCAAATACCTGGAAGACGTGCCGGCTGAGCAAAGCTTGTGGGAGGGCGAATGCTTTGTGTTCGATGAACGGGTCAGCGTCGGCCACGGACTGCTGCCAGGCCCTTACGAATTGTGCCGCGCCTGCCGCCGCCCGCTTAGCGTAGCCGACCGTGCTTCGCCGCTGTACGAAGAGGGCGCCAGTTGCCCGGCCTGCCATGGCGAACGCAGCGAGGCCCAGCGCGCGGGCTATCGCGAACGCCACCGTCAGGAATTACTCGCTGCCGGGCGCGGCGAAGCCCATGTCGGCGCCGCCGCGCCGGCGCTAGAAACTGCCAAACAGGACGCCTAGATGCTCAACCTCAACGATATCACCGTCCGACTCGGTGGGCGCACGATCATCGATGGCGCCAGCGCGATGCTGCCGCCGCGCGGACGGATCGGCCTGATCGGCCGCAATGGCGCGGGCAAGACCACGCTGATCAAGGTGATCACCGGCGCGCTTGAAGCCGATGGCGGGTCAATCGACATGCCGCGCGGCAGCCGGCTGGGCTATATCGCGCAGGAAGCACCGGGGGGTGAAGCCACGCCGTTTGAAACCGTGCTGGCCGCCGATACCGAACGCGCCGCGCTGATGATAGAGGCCGAAGCCAGCCACGATCCGCACCGGCTGGCCGAAGTACACGAGCGGCTGATTGCGATCGAAGCCCATTCGGCTCCGGCCCGCGCGGCCCGCATTCTGGTCGGGCTGGGGTTTGACGAAGAAGCGCAGCACCGCAGCCTCGAGAGTTTTTCGGGCGGCTGGCGGATGCGGGTTGCGCTGGCCTCGCTGCTGTTTTCGGCGCCCGATCTGCTGCTGCTCGACGAACCGTCGAACCACCTCGATCTCGAAGCCGTGCTGTGGCTTGAGGATTTTCTCAAGTCCTATCCGGCGACGATCCTGCTGGTCAGTCACGAGCGCGATTTCCTCAACAATGTGGTCGATCACATCCTGCATCTGTCGGGCGGAAAGCTGACGCTTTATCCCGGCGGCTATGACGCTTTTGAACGGCAACGGGCCGAACGGCAGGCCCAGATCGCTTCGGCCCGGGCCAAGCAACAGGTCGAGCGCGAGCGCTTGCAAGACTATGTCGCGCGCAATTCGGCCCGCGCCTCCACCGCCAAACAGGCCCAGTCACGCGCCAAGGCCTTGGCGCGGATGCAGCCGATTGCCGAGATGATCGACGATCCTTCGCTCAGTTTTGATTTTCCGGGGCCGGACGAATTGCGCCCGCCGCTGATCACGCTGGATCAGGCCGCAGTTGGCTATGGCGACGTGCCGGTGCTGAGCCGCCTCAACCTGCGGATTGATCCCGAAGACCGGATCGCGCTGCTCGGCCGCAACGGCAACGGCAAGACCACGCTGGCGCGGCTGCTGGCCGGGCAACTGGCGCCGATGGCGGGCAAGATCACCGCTTCGGCCAAGATGCGGGTTGGTTATTTCACCCAGTATCAGGTCGAAGAACTCGATCGCAGCGAAACCCCGCTCCAGCATATGACTCAGCTGATGAAGGGCGCAACGCCCGCTGCAGTGCGCGGCCAGCTGGGCCGGTTCGGCTTTTCCGGGCCCAAGGCGACCACCGAAGTCGGACGGCTTTCGGGCGGGGAGCGCGCGCGGCTGGCGCTGGCGCTGATTACCCGCGAGGCGCCGCATCTGCTGATCCTGGACGAGCCGACCAACCACCTCGACGTCGACGCCCGCGAGGCGCTGATCCAGGCGCTCAATGACTACTCGGGCGCGGTGGTGATCGTCAGCCACGATCGCCACATGCTGGAAATGACCGCCGACCGGCTGGTGCTGGTCGATCAGGGTCAGGCCAAGGACTTTGACGGATCGATCGAGGATTACATCGCCTTTGTGCTGGCCAAGGATCCGGTTTCGGCCTCAGGTGGCGGCAATGGCAAAGCCGGGATCAATAAGAAGGAGCAGCGCCGCGCCGCCGCCGAGGCCCGCGAACGCGACAAAGGTTTGCGCAATCGGGCGAAGCAGGTCGAGGCCGAACTCGAACGGCTTACCGCATCGTTGAGCAAGGTTGATCTGGCCATGTTCGACCCTGCAACAGCTTCGGCTGAGCTGGCCAAGCTGACCATGACCGATCTGATGAAACGCCGCGCCGAAGTGCAGCAGGCGATCGCAGCGGCGGAACTGGCCTGGGTCGAAGCCAGCGAGGCGCTTGAAGGCGCGGCTGTTTAGGCAACTTGCCCAAAGATCAATTGTGGATCTCGGGTTGCCATCTGGCCAAAACCGGCTTGACCAAGTGAACGTTACCATTTAGGTGAACGTTCACAATAACGATTATGCCTGCGTTTTAGCAAGCATTTCAGGGGAGAGAATCGGTGATGAAGGGTAAGCGCACGCCTATGCTCGGACGGATGATGTTCGGTGCTTCTGTGGCCGCGATGGCGGTTGCTGCTCAACCTGCTTTTGCGCAAGACGCAGCGTCTGACGAAGCTGATGGCAACGAAATCATCGTCACCGGCATCCGCGCCAGCCTCAGCAAATCAGCTGACACAAAGCGCAATGCTATCGGTGTGGTCGATGCGATCTCTGCCGAAGACATTGGCAAGTTCCCTGATACCAACCTGGCCGAATCGCTCCAGCGGATCACCGGCGTTTCGATTGATCGCAACAGCGGCGAAGGATCGAAGGTAACGGTTCGCGGGTTTGGACCGGATTTCAACCTGGTTCTGCTCAATGGCCGCCAGATGCCTGCTTCGGGTTTGGGCAGCTGCTGCGAGGCTCCGGCCTCGCGCAGCTTTGATTTTGCCAACCTCGCGGCCGAAGGGATCGCCGGGGTCGAAGTCTACAAGTCGGGCCGCGCCAGCCTGCCGACCGGCGGGATCGGTTCGGTCATCAACATCCTCACCCCGCGTCCGCTTGATCGCCCCGGTTTCCAGGGCAGCATCGGCGTCAAGGGCGTGCTCGACCACACCTTTGAAGGCACCGAAATTACCCCGGAAGTTTCGGGCATCGTCAGCGCAACCTTCAACGATGACACCATCGGCATTCTGGTCAGCGGTACGTATCAAAAGCGCAAAGCCAGCATGGCCCAGTTCAACGCCGGTTGGCGCGAAGGCTATCTCGGCAACGAAAACAACTGGGGCTCGCTGCCGGTTGATGGCAATGATTGGCGCGTGCTGTATGTCAATCCAAACCTGCTCAATCAGATCACCAACCGTCCAGATGCGACCGACGTCTATCAGGTGACCCAGAACGCCGGCTACGATTTCACTGATATCGAGCGGGAACGGATCAACGGCCAGGCCGTGCTGCAGATCAAGCCAACCGACACGCTGACGGCGGTGCTCGATTTCACCTATTCGCAGAACACCATCGATGCCCGCACCAACAGCATTGGCGTCTGGTTCAATCACGTCAACACCACCAGCAGCTGGACCGATGGTCCGGCGGCCGGACCGAATTTCTACTCAGAAGCGTTCGGCCCGGGCGAAGGCAAGGACTTGGCGATAACCGGGGCACTTGCCAAGAACCGGTCGATCAACAAGTCGATCGGTCTCAACCTGCGTTGGCAGGGTGACAGTGGTGCACGGTTTGAAGTTGATACCCACCATTCGACGGCTGAAAGCAAGCCAACCTCGCCCTATGGTAGCAACATTGCAGTGGGTAGCGCGATTTTCGGGGTTCAGAACCAAAGGGTTGATTTTACCACAGCCATGCCGGTGATCTCGATCAATATGTACCCTGGCTCAGAGTTGAGCGCCTCTAACATCCGCCCCGCAGGCAACGCGTTCCGCAATGCCTACATGCATGACCGGATCAACGAGTTCTCGGCCCGCGGCGGTTATGACTTTGATGACGGGCTGATCGACAGCCTCGATTTTGGCGTTACCTATACCGACAACAAGGTCCGTTCGGCCTTTGGCAATATCCAGAGCGATAGTTGGGGCGGAACGCTCTCCGCAGCGCAGACCCCGGACAGCCTGTATGTGCTGACCAATCTACCGAGCCGCTTGGCCGGGATGGATGGCTCGAATGCCACCGGGATCATTCCCAGCTACTTCCAGATTGATACTGTCGGCCTTATCAATCTGCTACAAAGCCAGATCGGGATCTGCAGTGCGCCGTATAACGGCTCGGCTGCGCCGGGCACTTGCCTTGCCAAATACACCACCGATCGGCGGATTAACGAAACAACGCTTTCGCCGTACATCCAGACCACCCATTCGTTTGATATCGGCGCAGGCGAAGCGCACTTGCGACTCGGTCTGCGCTATGAAGATACCCAGATTTCCTCGTCCGCACTGGTTCCGATCCCGACTGGCACCAGCTGGGTAGCGGACAACGAAATCGGTCTTATCTTTGGCGGTCAATCTGACTTCTCAACGCTGAAGGGCAGGTACGAAAACTGGCTGCCGGCAGTCGACTTTGACATTACGCCGATTGAGAACGTTAAGCTGCGGGCTTCGTACAGCCATACCATTACCCGCCCTGATTACGCCTCGTTGCAGGGTGGTATCACCGTCAATCAGCCGCTGCGGCCCGGTGGCGGCAGCACGGCAGCTAGCGGAAACCCCGGCCTGATGCCCTACAAGTCGAAGAACATCGATGCGTCGGCAGAATGGTATTATGGCCGTGGCAGCTATGCCTCGGTTGGCTTTTTCCACAAGACTGTCAGCAACTTCATCGCGAACACAACGGTCCAACAGCCACTGTTCGATCTGACCAACCCTGCGCAAGGCTCGGCGGTGGCTGCAGCCCGGGCGGCGTTGGGCGGTAACCCCGGGTTCTCGCAGATCTTGGCGTGGCTGGCGGTCAACAACCCCAGCGTGGTGGAATTCTCTAATGGCGTGCCGCGCGGAGTATTGGGTCAGCCTGGCGATCCAGCCGTACAGTTCACCACTACCCAGCCGGGCAACAGTGACCGCATTGCCAAGCTGTGGGGCTGGGAATTCGCGATCCAGCATTCGTTCTGGGATACCGGCTTTGGCGTGATCCTGAACTACACGATCGTTCGCAGCGACACTTCGTTTGACAACACCCTGCGCTACACCGCCACGCAATTTGCGGTAAACGGGGTCAGTGACAGTGCGAACGCGGTGCTTTACTACGACAAGAATGGCTTGCAGGCCCGTGTGGCCTATAACTGGCGGGCTGAATTCCTGAGTGGGTACGGGTTCGATCCGTTCTACATTGAGGAGTATGGCCAGTTCGATGTCAGCGCCAGCTATGAGATCAAGAAGGGCCTGACCGTGTTTGCCGAGGGGATCAACATCACCAACGCTGATCGCCGCGGTCACATGCGCAACGATCAGACGGTATTCTTCGCGGCACCGGGCTATGCCCGCTACGCTGCCGGGGTCCGGGTCAACTTCTAACGATTATGGCTTGAACATCTTGGGCCGATCGATTGAGAGTCGCACCGCTTTGCGGTGCGGCTCTCAATCCGCTTCAGGGCTTGATGAAACCGGGATAGAGCTAACGCCATGACCAGTCCGATCGGAACAGTGGCTATAGTAGGCGGGGGTACGGCTGGCTGGCTGGCCGCTTGCGTGTTGGCCGCGCGCCGGCCCGAACTTTCAATAAGTCTGGTCGAATCGCCTGATATACCGACAATCGGTGTGGGCGAGGGGACCTGGCCCACCATGCGCGAAACCCTGGCGACAATCGGCATTGCCGAGTCTGAGTTTCTGCGGGTCTGCGATGCCTCGTTCAAGCAGGGCTCACGCTTCGATGGTTGGGTCACCGGCGCAGCGGATGATTCCTACCTCCATCCTTTTACCCTGCCGCCAACGGGCGAGATCGGCCCGAAGCTTGCAGCTTGGCAAGCGGGGGCTGCAAGTCTCGGCTTTGCAGAGGCGATGACTCCGCAGGCAGTGGCCTGCAGCAGAAACCTCGCGCCAAGACAGCGGGCCATGCCCGATTATGCTGGGGCGCTGAACTACGGCTATCATCTTGATGCCGGCAAGCTTGCGGCGTTGCTGACCCGTCATGCGACCGAGCGCTTGGGCGTGACCCGGATCGCGGCCACGGTGGTTTCGGTTGGCGCCGCTGTAAACGGCGATATTGCCAATCTGCTGCTTGACGATGGCCGCACCCTTGCGGCTGACCTGTTTCTCGATTGCAGCGGCCACGCGGGCCTGTTGATCGCCGGGCACTGCAAGGCGGAGTGGGTGGACCGGTCCGATGTCTCGTTCAACGATCGGGCGCTGGCTGTGCAAATTCCAGTCGCGCCTGACAGCCCGATTGCTTCGCAAACGATCGGCACGGCGCATCAGGCCGGCTGGCTGTGGGACATTGCTTTGCCGACCCGCCGCGGAATAGGCTGTGTCTATTCCTCCAATTTCCTGTCCGACGAAGCCGCTTTGCAGATCCTCACCGATCATGTCGCCGGGGCAGTTCCCGGTGCCGGGAATGTCGATCTTTCGCCGCGCAAGCTTTCGTTCAAAACCGGCCACCGGGCGCGCTTCTGGCACGGCAACTGCGTAGCCATCGGGCTGTCGGCCGGTTTTATCGAGCCGCTGGAGGCCTCGGCGATCGTCATGATCGAATTATCGCTGCGGGCGCTGACAGATAATTTCCCGGCAAGCCGCGCGGCGATGGATATTCATGCGCGCCGCTTCAACGCGCTGTTCCGCTACCGCTGGGACCGGATCGTCGAGTTCCTCAAGCTTCACTATGTCCTCAGCCGGCGGCAAGAACCCTATTGGCTGGCGCAGCGCGATCCCGCGACCATTCCCGCGCAGCTTGCCGAGAATCTGCTGCTATGGCGCGACCAGCCGCCTTCGGCCTGGGATTTTCCCCAGATCGATGAGGTCTTCGCTGCCGCCAGTCAGCAATATGTGCTCTATGGTATGGGCTATGGCGTGCCACTTGCGGGTTCGACGAGCGCCGTCGATCCTGCAGCGATCGCCCAACTGGCCGAAGTTCGCGAACGCTCGCGGGTATTGGCATCAGCGTTGCCGGCAAATCGGACCTACTTCGATGCTCTGGCCGCCTAGTTGACCTGAGCACTTACGCGATATTTGAAAGCACGACCGATGAGCAACCACGAGATTCTCAATTTCGCCGAGCACGCCGAGCTACGGATCCAGACAGAGGCTGGTGCCGACTATGGTGATGGCGTGATGGCCAGCCTGGCCGTCCCCGCGGAATTTCAACGGCTCGCCTGCGAGTATCCGATCCTGTTTCGCTTCGACGCGGAGCGCGGAGCCTTCTCGGCATTGGCGCTGTTCGGGTTTGAGCAGGGAGAAAACCTGTTTATCGAAGCTGGCCGTTGGGATGCGGCCTGCAAGCCATTGGCTGTAGCCGTACAGCCCTTTCTGGTGGGCCGGCCGCAGAGCGGCGAGGGTGCAACTCAAGTCCACGTCGATATGGGCCATCCACGCATTGCCCAAGGCGGAGAGGGTGTGCGGGTTTTCGATGAAACCGGCCAGCCGACGCCGTTCCTCGAAGAGATCGCCGAGATGATCGGTGCGCTGGATGAAGGCTATCGCGCCAGTGGTGAATTTTTTGCCGCGCTGTCCCGGTATGATCTGGTCGAACCGTTTTCGATGGACGTGACTCTCGCAAGCGGGGCGCAGCACCGGATGGTCGGCTATCACTTGATCAACGAGGAAAAGCTCGCGGGGCTGGAGCCGGGCGTGCTCGCGGAATTGCATGAAGCAGGCCACCTGCGGCCAATCTATATGGCGATCGCCTCGCTTGGGAATCTGGGCAAGCTGGTGCGGCGGAAGAACCGGCGGGGCGATGGCTGAAATCCCGGCGCATTTGGCCGCGCTGCCGCGCGTTGCCGAAGAAGCGGTAGCGCCCGATGCGCTCGACGCCCGCCTGAAGGACGCGCGCGCGCCATTTGTGGTTCGCGGGTTAGCCGCCGATTGGCCACTGGTAAATGCGGCGCGGGAAAGCGGTGCGGCGGCGCGTACCTATCTTTCGAGTTACGCCCGCAATCGCGCTTTCCCGGCCAGTATGGCCAAGACCGGCGGCGATGAGCGACTGTTCTATGATGCCGATATGGCGATGAATTTCACCATGGCGCAAGGACCGCTGAGCGATTGGCTGGCCGCTATGGAGTGTGCCGAAGCCGATCCTACGGCGCCGACCGTCTATCTCTCGTCAATCGACATCGACGGCTATTTCGATGGACTGGGCGCCGCCAATCAGGTTCCATTGGGCACGCGCCGGGCGCTCGCCAGCATCTGGATCGGCAGCCGCACACGGATTGCGGCGCACAACGACGTGCCCGATAACCTCGCGGTTTGCGCAGCCGGGCGGCGGCGCTTTACGCTGTTTCCGCCGGAACAGCTTGCCAATCTCTATCCCGGCCCGCTGGAGAATAATCCCGGCGGTCGCCCAGTCTCGATGGTCGATCTGCACCGGCCCGATCTTGCGGCATTCCCGCGCTTTGCCGAAGCCCTGGCAGCCGCGCAGGTGGCCGAGCTGGAGCCGGGGGATGCGGTGTTCGTGCCGTCGTTGTGGTGGCACCATGTCGAAGGGCTGGCGCCGTTCAACTTGCTGGTCAATTACTGGTGGCGCGATGTGCCAGCCTTTCTCGGCCAGCCAGAGGACGCGCTGCTCCATGCGATTCTGGCGATCCGCGACCTGCCGGGTGATGCCAAGGCACGCTGGCAGGCGCAATTCGAACACTATGTGTTTGGGCCAAGCGATCAGGCCGGAGCGCATCTGCCCGATCACGCCAAAGGGGTGCTGGCCCCGCTGACCGCCGAGACCGCCGGGCAGCTGCG
>VFKS01000321.1 GCA_009885425.1 Novosphingobium sp. | reverse complement strand
TTTAACATCCGGTGCTGCGCGCCTATGTCCTTCTTCGATCAGCTCCAACTCACCGTGCCTTTGATCCAGGCACCGATGGCAGGCGTCTCCACCCCCTTGCTGGCGGCTTCAGTTTCCGAAGCGGGAGGACTCGGATCAATTGCAGTGGGCGCGACCGATGCGGCCGGTGCACGAGCGATGATTCAGGAACTGCTCAGCCGCACGGACCGGGCTTTCAACGTAAACCTGTTCGTGCACGGCAGCGCCATGGCGGATGCCGATCGCGAGGCGGCGTGGCTGGCGTGGCTCGCGCCGCTGTTTGCCGAATTCGACGCGGAGCCCCCGACAGCCCTTCGCACTATCTACAAGAGCTTCGCCGACGATCCCGAGATGCTGGCGATGCTTTTGGAAGTAGCGCCACCTGTAGTCAGTTTCCATTTCGGGCTGCCCTCGGCTGATGCGTTGTCGGCGCTGCGCACGCGCGGTATCTCCCTGATAGCAACCGCCACCAGCCTTGAGGAAGCAATTGCTATCAAAATTGCAGGCATCGACGCGATCGTCGCGCAAGGCATCGAGGCTGGCGGCCATCGCGGGATTTTTGACCCCGCCGCGCCGGACGATGCACTCGGCACTGTCGCACTGACCCGGTTGTTGGTGCGAGAAGCCGGACTGCCAATCATCGCCGCCGGCGGGATCATGGATGGTGCCGGCGTTGCTGCTGCGCTTGATCACGGCGCTGTCGCGGCACAACTCGGCACTGCGTTCGTGGCTTGTCCGGAGTCCGCTGCTGACGAAACGTATCGCGCGGCACTGATTGGTCCAGGCGCGCACCACACAACCATGACATCGCTTATTTCCGGAAGGCCCGCGCGTGCACTGCCCAACCGCTTCACCGCCCTAATCGATAGACTGGTGGGCCGCGTTCCTCCGGACTACCCTATCGCCTATGATGCTGGCAAGGCACTCAATGTGGCTGCCAAGGCGCACGGAGAGCATGGTTTTGGTGCGCACTGGGCCGGCCAAGGTGCGCCGCTATCGCGCGTCATGCCAGCCGCGGAACTGGTTCGGACTTTGAGACAGGAACTCGAACTTTGCCAAGCCGAAGCGCGCCAAGTGTGGCCTCAATGGCAAGGCCGATACCAAGAAGCTTCCGGTCCGTCCCAGCCGGGCCATCCAATTCAATAGCAACTGGCAGCCCGTTTGCCAGCCCGGCAGGAAGGACAAGTCCGGGCAAACCCGCAGTGCTCCCCGGCGCAATATTTCGCCCCACTGCTGTCGAAAATGCCACGTCCTCTTCGCCGATGCGGAGCGTATCGCCGGCTCCGATCGGCACCGCAGCCACCATAGTTGCAGGCAGTAGAAGGGCATCGATCCGGTGTTTGGCGAACCAAATAGCCATTGATGATCGGAGAGCGGGCAAGTGTACGTCGCGGGCCGCAAGATACGCGTCTTCAGAAACAGCGTGCGGAGCGTCGGGCAGCGCAATGAGCTCTAACACCGCCCGCACATCGGGACTTACGTCGGCTAACAACTCATCGAAACTCAGATCTGCCCCAGATTGCTTTAGCCAATTGGTGAGCGATGGAACCACGTCATGAGCCTGAACTGGCAACGTGATAAGCTCGATGAGCTCGCTCAGCC
>VFKS01000226.1 GCA_009885425.1 Novosphingobium sp. | reverse complement strand
GATGAAAGTGAAGGGATTCATGCCGATGCTATTCGTAAGCGTCCGGGTGGATTGCCTTCATGTCTTCCTTTTCGTGGATCACGCCATCGCGGTCGACCCAGACTTCCTGTTTGATCGTTCCACTGCGGCGATTGTGGCTCGGATTGCTGGACTTGGTGCTGTTGCCCCAGCCATCATTCACGCGTTTCTGGGCATCGTAGGATGATACCGAGCTATCCTTGCTCCAGGCATTGGACCGTTTGACGGGTTCATCATCGCCGCTGCTGGCAATCCCGCCGATCCCGCCAAACAGCATGACGCCGACCGCGAACGTCAGTCGCGGTGAGCGCGTCAGAATGCGAAGTAGCTGCGACATGGTACCCCCCTAACAAGCTGGATCCTATCGGAAATCGATTACCAAGTTGCTAATCGGCGGTCCGTTCGCTGAGCCCATGTTTCTTCATCGCGTGGCGCAGCTGGTCATAGCTTAGGCCAAGCGCTTTGGCGGTCTGGCGCTGGTTGTAACGGTGGCGGGCCAGCGCGTTTTCGAGAATGGCCTGCTCATGCCGGTCCACCTCGCGGCGCAGATCGGTGACCTGATCATAAGCGGTTGAGGGGGCAGCGGCCGGCCCGGCGGCGGACTCGGCAGGCGCTCCTTCGGGGCGCGGTGCGGCAGCGGGTTTCCAAGGGCTGTCGAACGGATCGAACACGATATGCGCGACCGGCGCCTCCCAAGTTCCCCAGCGGTAGACCGCGCGTTCGATTACATTGCGCAATTCGCGCACATTTCCGGGCCACTGATAGGCCTCCAGCGCGTCCATTGCGGCCTGGGTATAGCCGGGCCACGAATCCCAGTGCAGTTCCGCCGCCATCCGCCGCCCGAAATAGTCGCACAGTACTCCGATGTCCCCCTCGCGGACACGAAGTGGCGGCAGGGTGATGACTTCAAAGCTGAGCCGGTCGAGCAGGTCAGCGCGGAACCGGCCTTCCTCTGCCAGCCGCGGCAGATCCTCGTTGGTGGCGCCGACGATCCGGACATCGACCGTTATTGGCCGGGATGAACCGATCCGGGTGACCTCGCCATATTCGACCGCGCGCAGCAGGCGTTCCTGCGCGCCCATCGTCAGCGTGGCCAGTTCGTCGAGAAAAAGCGTGCCTTTGTCGGCTTCTTCAAACCTCCCGGCCCGCGCTTTGGTAGCACCGGTGAACGCACCCTGCTCATGACCAAACAGCTCCGCCTCGATCAGTGTTTCCGGCAAAGCCGCGCAGTTGAGCGTGATCAGCGGCTCGGCCCAGCGTTTACTCAACTGGTGAAGGCGTTCCGCGATCAGTTCCTTGCCGGTCCCGCGCTCGCCGATCACCAGCACCGGACGGCCCATCGGCGCGGCGCGGCTGGCCCGTTCGACCGAGTCCAGAAAGGCCGAGGACTGGCCAACGAATTGCGTGTTACGGTCCATGCCCAATATGTAGCGAAAATTCCCAACTTGGCGCAAGAATTACACCATGTCGTTCGTCGATTGCCGGTGAACCCCGCAGAAATGCTGGCCGAACCGCATTTGGCACGCACCTTGCGAAGAGATGAACAAACCACACCATTCCGCGAGGAACACCATGTTGACCACCCTGATCTCCAAAACCAGCACGCTAGACCGGGCCATCGCCCTGTCGGTTGCCGCGATGCTGTCGTTCAACATCGTCGTGCTGGCCAGCCAGCTTCAGGCCGCTCCGCAGGTCGCCCAGACTTCGGGCACCGCGGCGCAGCAGGCTTGAGCGCGCTGGTGGCCCGCAAGATGGGACATGACCCCTTTTCCCCGCTTGGGCCGGAATCCCAAGCCACCCCCGATGGCGGTACCCAGTCCCCCCGCCGCTCTGGGGTTCCGGCTCAAACTGACCTTGACCCAATTGCGCCGCGCAGCGCGCGCACTTCGCGGTTCGAGAGCGAAGTCGAACGCCTTCGCCGCACCCCTACGCCGACCTTTTCGCAATCCTCTGCCGGAGTACCCTGGATGGGCATTTTTAGCCGCACCCGTGATATCATTGCCGCCAATTTCACCGATCTGCTCGAAAAGGCTGACGATCCGGAAAAGATGATCCGGATGATCATTTTCGAAATGGAAGAGACGCTGGTCGAAGTGCGCGCCAGCGCGGCCCGGACGATTGCCGATCAAAAGGAAATGCACCGCCACACGGTCAAGCTGGACCGATTGCAAGCCGATTGGGGCGACAAGGCCCAGCTGGCGCTGTCCAAGGACCGCGAAGACCTGGCCCGCGCCGCCCTGATCGAAAAGAAGAAGGCCGTCGATATGGCTGACCAGCTCAAAGTGGAAATCGCCGTGCTGGATGACGCACTACGGGCTTACGAACTGGACATCGAAAAGCTGCAAAACCGTCTGCGCGAAGCCCGGACCCGTCAGGGTGCGATCGCGGCGCGGCTGGAAAGCGCTGAAAACCGCGTCAAGCTGCGCACGCTGCTGGCCAGCGAGCGAGTTGACGAGGCAATGGCCCGGTTCGACCAGCTGGAACGCCGGGTCGATTATGCCGAAGGCCGCGCTGATGCACTGAGCCTGGCCGATGGCCGCGGCCAGCCGAGCCTGGCCGACGAGATCAACGCGCTCGCCGGGGCCGACAAGATCGACGAAGAACTCGAAGCAATGAAGCGCGCGCTCAAGGGCGACGCCGGACAGGAGGGCTGAGGCAATGGAATTTGGAGAAGTTATCGCCCTGATGAGCGTCGTAATCGGCTTGCCCTGGTTGGTGCTGCACTACATCACCAAGTGGAAAACCGCACCGACTTTGACGGTCAACGACGAGGCGCTGTTGGACGAAATGTACCAGCTGGCCCGCCGCCTCGATGACCGGATGGAAACGGTCGAACGGCTGGTCGCAGCGGACAATCCGGATTTCAAAGCGAGCCGCGCACTGACCGACGGGAGCCGCAATTCGGCCGATTTTGACGAGATCGAGGACCGCGTACCGGCCAAAACCCGGCGGCGCTGACAGCCTGCCATTCGCCTGAATATCCAAAGCTACACACACTGATTTCGCCGAGAGCCTGCGCGCTCCGGCCTGACGGAAGGGGAAAAACCATGAACAGCCCGCGGACCCGCTTTTACCGCGACAAGCAAAACGGCAAGATGATGGGCGTTTGCGCCGGGATTGCCGATTACACCGGGGTCAATTCGATCTGGGTCCGGCTGGGATTTGTCGGGCTGGTGTTCATGACCGGCGGATCAATCCTGCCGTTCTACTTCATCCTCGGCTTCCTCGCCGACAAGAAGCCGCAGCATATGTATGTCGACCGGCAGGAGCAGCAGTTCTGGCAGGGCGTGCGCCAATCGCCGACGCGGACCGCGCGCGAAGTCAAAGGCCAGCTGCGCGAAATCGACCGGCGCCTCGCCGAAGTTGAAACCTTTTACGTCAGCAGCAATCCGCGGCTTTCGGCCGAGATTGAACGGCTGCGCT
>VFKS01000484.1 GCA_009885425.1 Novosphingobium sp. | reverse complement strand
GAAGATCGATCTGAGCGAAGTGCAGGGCGCCTAAGCATCTGATACTTCAATCTGAAAAAGGGCCGGGAAGCACCACGCTTCCCGGCCCTTTTTAGTTGTGGCAAGATCGCGCGATGAACAGAATCGCTGCTGCCCTTTCGCTGCTGCTGGCGGCTTGCTCCGGCCAGAGCGAACCTACGACTGCTGGCACCGATTCGCCCGCTGCCACCGCGGCAACCACCGAAGCATTCGATAAACCCGCAACGGCGCCTGCATCTGGACCGGTTTCGCGCTACACCTCGCTCAAGGACTGCAAGCTAGAGGAACTGCGCGAGGATGAGGATTGGTCGGTTTCGCGTTGCGCCGGGCCGGGCGGCTTTACGCTAATGGTTGATTACGGCGATGCCCGTGATGATCTGCGGGTAGTTAGGCCGGGCGGAAAGCCGATCGAACTGGGGTTGCTGCAGCTGAACGGCGGCGGGTTCAACAGCCTTGGCGATGCGGTCGAATGGCGCGGGACAGGCGCGGGGGCGGCTTTCAAACCGACCGCGCTGATCGTCCGCAACAACGCGGTAGAAAGCCCCGAACGCCCCGAACAGCCAACCGGATTTCTGGTGGTGATCGATCTGGCGCAAGCCTGCGCGATGGCACAAATCCGGCCAAGCGCTGGCCAGAACGAAGCCGCCCGCCGGATCGCCGATGGCCCGAAACAACCCTGCTTGAAAGGACGCTGACGATGCGTAGCCTGCTCCTCCTTGCCGCCACTGCCAGTGCGGCCGCCGCGCCGCCAGCCTCGGTTCTGCAGACCCATGCCACGCTCGACGTGCCGCGCGGCCGGGCCCAGATCGTTATCGTCCAAAGCCGCGATTTTGCCGCTGGGGCCGAAAGCGGCTGGCACATCCATCCCGGCACCGAAGTCGCTTATATCGCATCGGGTCAGCTGGAAATGCGGGTCAAGGGCAAGGTTTCCGTTCTCAATCCCGGCGACAGCTTTACGATGCCGCGCGGAGTGCCGCACAACGGGGTCAATCGCGGGCCGGGGGCGGCCAAGGTTGTGATCACGCTGCTGGTCGATAAGGGCGCAGTGCCGCGCCAGTCAGTTCCCGCACCTTAGGGTTTGGGGCCTAAATTCGCTTCGGTATAACACTCCACTACCAAGGCCAGCGGCTGACCATCGGGCAGCCGCAACAGCGCGCGGTAGGTTGAAATTGCCTCCGCCGGACAGCCCGGGTCGCCGCGCCGCGCCGAACTGATTGGCTCACGGGTGAAATTCAGACTGGCGGCGACTTTGCCGAACGGTACCTGCGTTTCGGCCAGTTGGCGGTTCATCTCCGCGCTGAGTCGTGCGGGGACGAACCAGTTGTGCGCCTCGGACAGCACCACATTGCCGCAAACCAGTTTGACATGGCGGTAGCCCAATGTCTCATCAGCGGAAACACCCAGCGTTTCGCGCAGATCGGCCGGTGGAGCTTCGTCTGCCCCGCGCACGAATTGCACGGTGATCTGACCGTCAGGATCGATCCCACGCGCCTTGCACCAGTCGCTCAAAGCCTCGGTCGCACTGGCGTGCGCCGCCAGATTGGCTTCAAAGGCCGCGATAACCGGGTCGGGCGCAGAATGCGTGCAGCCAGCCAGAGACAGCGATGCAGCGGCCAGCGTCATGAGGGGAAATCCGAACCTTTGCCATGCGGGCCGCCGATGCAGCCCGAACCGGCGCCCCATTAGCCGCCAAAGGCGTGCGGCGCCAGTGGGGCTTTGGTGCAACTAAACCCCGCCTGCGACCGCTTCGCGCCCCAAAGCGCGCAGACCGGTGGAGAGCGCCTCGCAGCAAGCCTCAAGCAATGCCGGGTCAACCGAGCGGACCACGAAGTTCGCGCCGACCTTGCCTTCGCGAAAGAACGGGTAAGAGCCGATCGCGCAGCCTTCGTGGGCGGCCTCGGTCTGGCGCAGCAGATCGGCCACTTCGCTTTCCTGCGCCCAGCTGCCGATCGTTTCGGCCAATACCGGCAGCCCGCCTTCGAGCGTTCCGGTCAGGGCATCAAGCATCCCGGCGGTGATTGAGGGGACCCCGGCCATCAGGAACACATTGCCGATCTGGATCCCCGGCGCACCAGACATCCGGTTGGGGATCAGCTGTGCCCCGTCTGGCACCCGTGCCATCCGCAGCCGCGCTTCATTCAGCCCGCCGCGGGTGGCGTAGTAGCGTTCCAGAATCGCGCGGGCATCGGGGTGGATCACCACGCCTACGCCCAGCGCCTCAGCCACGGCATCGACGGTGATATCGTCATGGGTCGGGCCGATCCCGCCGGTGGTGAACAGATAGTCGTTGCCGGCCCGCAGAGCATTGACCGCCGCGACAATCGCGGCGGTATCATCGGCCACCACCCGCACTTCGGACAGGCGGATGCCCTGGACGTTGAGCCAAGACGCCACCTGCGCGACATTCTTGTCCTGCGTGCGGCCCGACAGGATCTCGTCACCAATGACGAGCAGTGCGGCTTTCCAGATGCGGTTGGGGTCGGTCATGGCGAACGATTAGGCCAGAACCTAGGTTTCGACCAGTTCCTTTGCCCGGACAAAGTGCAGCACCCCATCGTCGATCGGGGCCTGGCGCATATCAGAGCGGTCTTTCATGTAGTCCTGATTGAGCCGCCACGGCAGCGCAGCCGCGTTCTTGGGCATTTTGTCCTTGCCGCGTTGGATGTAGCCACTGGAAAAATCGAACACATCGTCTTCCGCAGGCTCGGTCCCGGCGGGCATGCTTGGGATCGCGGCGACCGCACCGTAAGTATCCATCTGCTTGATCAGGCGGGTCAGATATTGCCCCACGATATCCACCCGCAGGGTCCAACTGGCGTTGACGTAGCCAAAGATACCGGCCGCATTGGGCACGTTGGAGAACATACAATTGCGGTAGAAATACCGTTGGCCGAAATCGACAGGTGCGCCATCGACACTGACCGCAATCTTGCCTGCAAAGGTCATCGCCAAGCCAGTTGCGGTTACGATCACGTCGGCCTCAAGATGCTTGCCTGACTTGAGCTTGATCCCAGTCGCATCGAAGCAGTCGATATGGTCGGTGACCACCGAAGCCTTGCCTGCATTCATCGCTTCAAAGAGGTCCGCGTCAGGAATCAGGCAAAGCCGCTGTTCCCACGGGTTGTAGGGCGGCGTGAAATCTGTGGCGTTGTAGTTTGCTCCCAACAATTCGCGGGTCTGCTTGGTCAGGAACTCCTTGACCTTCTCCGGTTTGCTGCGTGCGCGTTTATAGATCAGATCGCCCAGAAAGATGTTCTTCGCCCTGGTCAGTCCATAAGCGATCTTTTCCGGCAGGACCTTGCGCAGCGCATTGGCGATTGCGTCCTTGGCGGGCCGGCTGGCAAACCACGATGGCGTGCGCTGCAGCATCGTGACATGGGCGGCGCCGCCAGTTGCCATCGAAGGAACAATCGTCGCTGCGGTCGCGCCTGATCCGATCACCACCACTTTCTTGCCGGTGTAGTCAAAGTCCTGAGGCCAGAACTGCGGGTGGATGATCACGCCTTTGAACTTGTCTTTGCCTTTAAAGCCCGGGTCGTAGGGAGTGTCGTAGTCGTAATAGCCTGAGCCCAGGAACAGGAACCGGCCCTGCAGGCGCTGGTGAGTCCCATCTGTCTGCTCGGTGATCACGGTCCACAGCGCGGTCTTGCTGTCCCAATCGGCCGAGACGACCTTTTGGCCAAAACGCATCCGTTCGGCCAAGCCGAACTCTGCAGTGATATCGTCGAGATACTTTACGATCGAGGCGCCGTCAGAGATGGCCTTGTCGTTTTTCCAAGGTGCGAAAGCGTAGCCGAAGGTGTGCATGTCGCTGTCGGAGCGGATCCCGGGATAACGGAAGAGGTCCCAGGTGCCACCCTTTTGCTCGCGCCGGTCAAGGATCACGATGCTCTTGTCCGGGCAATCGCGCTTCATGTGCACGGCCATACCGATGCCGGAAATCCCGGCGCCGACGATGATCATATCGAGCACATCTTCGCGCGGGGTGGTGGCCATGTTCATCCGCATTCTCCCGAGCAATTTACATTTGTGTCAGTATTAGCCGGTCGGTTAACATGATGGACGCGGGATTGCCAGCGTCAAGCGGGTTTGCCACAGAGGGCCCATGCCGATCATCGCCTCGCGCCGCTATACGGGCGGCAAGCCATCTGAACACAGCCTGCCGGTCGATGGCCAGCCGCGCGCTGAATTGCCCAAGGGCGCGTTCGATTGGGTCGGACTGACCAATCCGACGCCGAATGAGATGGAGCTGGTCCGGACCCAGTTTAGCCTCCACCAGCTGGCGATCGAAGATGCGCTCAATCCCACCCAGATGCCCAAACTGGAAACTTATGGGCCGCAGCTGTTCATCATCGCCCGGACCGCGGCGACGCAAGAGGGTGACAACATCGCCTATGGCCAGACCGCGATCTTCCTTGCCAGCGACTTTGTGGTGACGGTGCGGCTGGGCTCGGCCCGGGCCCACACCGAGCTGCGGACCCGGCTGGAAAGCGATGCCGCGCGGCTGGTCGAAGGGCCGGACTATGTCGCGCACGCGATCCTCGATTTCATTGTCGATGGCTTTCAGCCGATCCTCGAGAATTATGAGGACAGCGTACAGGTGATGGAAGAGCGGGCGATCGACACCTTCCCCGAACCATCGACGATCCGCCGGATTTTTCGTCTGCGCCGCCAGTTCCGCCGGTTCATCCGGATCGTCGGGCCGATGGAAGAGGTCTGCGAACGGCTGACCTATACTGATCTGCCGGTGATCGATCCTTCGGCGCGGATCTGGTTCCGCGATGTGCTCGATCACGTCCGCCGCACGCTGACCCGGATCAACGGGCTGCGTGAGACGCTGGCCAGCATCGTCGAAACCGCCAGCCTGCTTGAACAGCACCGGCAAGGCCACATGACCCGGCAATTGGCCGCCTGGGCCGCGATCCTGGCGGTGCCGACCGCGATTGCCGGGGTCTACGGGATGAATTTCAAGTATATGCCTGAACTGGACCAGCCGTGGGGTTATCCGGCGGTGCTGGCGCTGATTTTCGGGGTCTGCATCGGACTTTTCCTGCGATTCCGGCGGATCGGCTGGCTCTAAGCCGGCCGGTTATGGCGAGATCATGAACTGTTCCCAGCGGCCCTTCGCGCCGGGTTCGGCATAGGTGCTCAGCGTCAGTTCGCGCTTGCCGAAGGTCAGCTTGTAGTTGCGATTGACGAAGCCGCCGCGCAGCCGCGGCGGGCGCAGCGGCTCGATCTTAGTCAGCGGCCCGAGCCGCGCCAGACTGCTGCGGAAGTCGGCGCGGGTCTGGGCGGTGAAGTAGTAGCGCGCGTTTTCAGTGAACAACGCCGGATTGAATCGCCCAGCCGCCAGCGCCACCACTAATGCTTTGGCTTCGGCGGTGCGCGGGGCTTCGGCCACATTGGCTTGCGCCGATTTGGGCAGGACGATCCCGGCAATTTCGGCGGTTAGTTCGTTTTGGACATTGCCAAAATCGGCATTGGTCAGCACCACGATCGCCACCCGCTCGTCCAGCCAGATCGAATTCTGCGAGAAAAAGCCGACCGATGCACCGCCGTGGTCGATCACCCAGCGGCCGGACTGCAGATACTTGGACACCCCCAGACCATAGCCTGTGGTGGTTCCATCGGCGAGCTTGACCGGGGTTTCCATTTCGTCCCAATCCTCGCGCGGCAACAGCGTGCGATTGATCCGGGCAATGTCCCATTTGGCCAGATCGGCAGCGCTCACGCTCGCTTCACCGGCCGCCCACAGCCAGCCATCTGCGGCTGGTTTCGCCGGCCGCACCGGACCGAGCGCATTGCGGTGATAGCCCTGCGGAAAGGCCGGGCCATTGGTATCGTCGACCCGGTAGGCCTTGATCCCTAGCGGCCGGAATATCCGCGCTTCGAACTGATCCCACAGCCGCGCGCCGCCAGCCTTCTCGGCGATCAACCCAGCTGCAACATAGCCAGTGTTGGAATACTGCCAGCGGGTGCCAGGCTCGTAATCGAGCGGCTTGAAGCCCCACCGCCGGACGATGTCCATCGGTGCAACCGGCCGTTCCATCGCCGCGAACGAATAGTCCTGCGGCCAGTAATCCTGCAGTCCAGCGGTGTGCGACAGCAACTGGCGCACGCTATAGCGGTTGCCGTGGGGCAGATTGGGCAGCCATTTGCTGACCGGATCATCCAGATCAATCTTCCCGTCATTTTCCAGCATCAGCAGCAAGGCGGCGAGGAACTGCTTGGAATTCGACGCGATCTGATAGGGCAGGGCCGGATCGGCCTTCAGGATAGTGCCCGATGGCTTGCCCCAGGCCCTGGTCAGAACCACCTCGCCATCCTTGACCACGGCGATCGAAACCGATGGCACCCCGCTGTCTCTCAAGGCTTTGGTCGCCGCCGTATCGATTGCGCTTAATTGCGACGCAGGCAGCGGCTGAGCGGCGGCGAGGGGCTGCAAGGGCAAAGCGAGGGCGACGAGCGCGGCGATGGTGCGGTTCATGGCTGGACAGGCTAGCGCGATTGTCGCCGCGCGCAAGGCACGGTTTGGCGTGTTCTCCATTTGAGGAGGGGCACGCTAGAGTCAATGCCGTCCACGAAGTGGTGACCCGGGTCTATGTCCGGCCGGTGAGCAGGAGCGGGGAACTGTGGAGGCAAGACCCTCACGGCAGCTTCGGCGTTATCGGACATAAACCCTGCGCTACGGCCGTTGCATCCGGCACCAGGCGATTGCTCCAGTTGGATCGTGCCAGGTTTTCGGCTCAAATCCGCCAGCGCGGGCAAATCCGGCCAATTCTTCGGGTTCGCGGTAGATCAGGTGCCAGTCCATCACGGCTTCAATCCACCCGATTGAGAGGTGGCCAGGCATGAAGTTGGCCAACAGAAACGTCCCTCCAGGCGCCAGCACCGCGCCAACCATCCGGTGCAGCAGGGCCATTGCCCGGTCATCGAGATAGTCAGTCAATCCAAGGGTATAGATGAGATCAAAGCGCTCGCCGCGCGCGGCCGCACTGCGTAGAAAGCTGAATACGTTGGCTTCGTGGCAATTAACCGCCGCGCCATGCCGCTGCCGCACCACTGCCAAGGACAGGGCGTCCTGATCGACCAAGGTAATATGCGAGAGGTCTTGCCCGATCAGCGGATCACCCTCGCGGAAATGCCCACAGGCGAGGCTGAGGATGCGCTGGCCGCTGCGGGCTGCGCCGCCCACCAATTGCTCGGCCAGATCGCGGCGCTGGCGGACGGCGTTGCTGGTTGGAAAGGCCATAGATTGATTGAAAAAGCGTTGGCCGCGCGCGCTGGTCTCAGCCGGCAGCCGTTGATCATAGATCATGTCGATCAGTTCGGCGTCGCCGGCATAGCCGCGCGGTTTGTTGACGCAGCGGGCAATATAGGGATCTTCCAGCATGGCATCACGCAGCGGGTGATCCAGATAGGCCTGCCGGGCGGTTTGCCAGCGCGCCGGTTCAGCCTTGGCAGAATGGAGTTGCCCGACCAGCATATGCATGGCCATTTCCACCGCATCGCCCTCAATCAAGGCGAGCGCCGAATCGTAAAAGCGTTTGTCGTGCATGATGATTACCCCTTGCTCGGATGGGATTGCGGAGCGACGATCATGGCCGTTCCAAAGTCAAAAGTTCGTCGGCGACCTGGATCACAGTCCGATCATGGCTGACGCAGATCACGGTTGCCGCGTTGGCGCGGGCGTAGGATTTGAGCGTTTCGGCCACGAAAGCCGCGTTGGCGGCATCAAGGCTGGCGGTCGGCTCATCGGCCAGCAGCAGCATCGGGCGGCAGGCCAGCGCCTGCGCAATCGCTACGCGCTGTTTTTCGCCGCCTGAAAG
>VFKS01000201.1 GCA_009885425.1 Novosphingobium sp. | reverse complement strand
TGGCTCAGCGCGGCAGGAACACGCCGTCTACGACATGGACGACGCCATTGCGCGCCTTGAGGTTGGCGGCGGTGACCATAGCCTTGCGGCCCTGACCGTCGGTGATCATGATCGACTTGCCGTGCAGGCGGGCAGTCAGCTTGTCACCGGACAAGGTGGTGATCACGGCCTTGCCTTTACCCTTCTTGATCATGGCGAGAAGCTGGGTCGACGTGACCTTGCCCGCCACTACGTGATAGGTCAGCACCTTGGTCAGAACTGGCTTGTTCTGGGGTTGGACCAGGCTTTCAACCGTACCTGCTGGCAGCTTGGCAAAGGCGGCATCGGTCGGCGCGAAGACCGTGAAGGGTCCGGTGCCCTGCAGGGTTTCGACCAGTCCAGCAGCCTGGACCGCAGCAACCAGGGTTTTGTGATCGGGTGAACCGATGGCAATGTCGACCACGGTGGCCGCGACATTCATGTGCGTGCCATGGTGGTTGGCCAAGGCCGCCGGGGCGAGGGCAGCGAGCGAGGCCGTGCCAGCCAGCGCGGCAAGGGCCACGCTCAGAACGCGGCCTGAAAGACGAGGGATCATGGGATAGGCTCCTGTTGAAAGGCACAGGCATTCACCACCTGCACTCTCTATACGGATGACCTTGGCGATCGGATGCAGCGACCGATCAAATAGTTGAAAATTTTCCTGATGCGACCACTGGGCCTGCGGTTCCCCCCTTGGGCGCGCCGCCCAGCGGTTCGCGGGTCAAGACCACGCCAAGCCCTGTATCAATCCGCTGAGCCAGCTCGGCCGGCAATGCCACGCGGCGCTGCGTGCCCGAGGTTATGACCCCCATCGAGACCGGACTGCCATCGGGCACCACCAGCCAAAGCTCGTGATCGTGCACGCCGTCGCCGGGCACATTGCTGGCCTCAACCACCAGATCCCGGCTCTGCGGTAGATAGGTTAGCGCCAGACGGGGTCCCTGATCACCGCCAACCGGCAAACTGGCCATCAGCATTTGCGCGGCGGGGTTGTCGATTGCAGGCCCAGTGCCGCGCTGCAATAGCGGCGCGCCGAGATAGCCCAGCACAAGGGCGGCCGCGGCCGCTGCGGCACCGCCCCAGCGCGACCGGCGCAGTTGCACGCGAAGCTGGTCGGCAGCTTCGCGGTCGTTGTCGTTTTCGGCCCGGGGGCGAGCCAGCGATTCAGTGATCCGCTGCCAAGTCTTGGGGTCGGGCAGAACCGCATCCAATTCGTTTGCCAACGGCGCAAGGAGGGCTTCCCACTCTGCGACCAGTTCAATCAACTCTGGATCGCGCGCCAGTTCGGCACGGGCCTGGTCCTGCTCCTCGTTCGAGAGCAGCCGCAGCGCCAGTTCGGCGGCAAGGATTTCGCGCTCGGTCATTTTTCAAGGCACACTTTCAGCTTGGCCAGCCCGCGTCTTACCCAGCTTTTCATGGTGCCCAGCGGCACGCCGCGCTGCTGAGCCAATTGAGCATAACTCAGTCCGGTGAAAAAGGCCGAACGGATCGCGATCTGCTGGACGTCCTCCAGCGTGGACAGGCAGCCATCCAGTCGGGTGTCTGATTCGGCGGTCAGCAGGCGGGTTTCGGCGGTTGGCTCCGGGTCCGGCAGGGCCTCAGCTGTGTCGACCGGCGCCGCTAGCCCCACTGAAGCGCGGCTGCGTAGCCGGTCGATTGCGATGTTTCGGGCCATTGTAACCAGCCAACCCATGGCTGAGCCGCGTCCATGGCGATAGCCATTGGCTTTGGCGACAAGCCGCAAATAGGTGTCGTGCAGCGCGTCTTCTGCATCGCCCCGATCGCCCAGAATGCGCAGGCAGACCGCCAATAGTCGCGAAGCGGAGAGGCGGTAGACCAGTTCGAGAGCAGCCGCATCGCCTTGGGCCAATCGGTCCAGCGCCAACTCAAGGGGATCAAGCGAATCGGCGGTGATCATGCCCCGGCTTATGCCGGGTCGCTGTGCAGGCGGCAATCAGCAGCGGAGCGTTCGATCTGAATTGTGGCGTGGTGGATACTGAATCGGCGTTCCAGTTCACTCGTCAATCCGCGCAGGAAGGAATCGTCGCTGATCCAGCCGGGCATTACCAGATGGGCAGTCAGCGCGCTTTCGGTGGTGCTCATCCCCCAGATGTGGAGATCGTGGACCGCCTCCACCCCTGGCTGACCGGCCAGAAAGGCGCGTACGGCCGCCTCGTCTATGTGGCGCGGCACGGCCAACAGCCCCATCTTGACCGCGTCCTTCAGCAAGTCCCAACTGCCCCAGGCGAGGCCGACGGTGATGATCAGGCTGGTTACCGGGTCGATCCAGTTCTGCCCGGTCAGTACGATCGCAAGTCCGGCAAAGACCACACTGGCCGAAACCACCGCATCGGCCATCAGATGAAGAAAGGCAGCGCGCAGGTTGAGGTCGCTCTTGCTGCCTTTGGCGAACAGCAGTGCCGATAGCAGATTGACCGCGATCCCGGCGCCGGCCACCAGCATTACCTGCCCACCATTGACCTCAGCTGGCTCCCATAATCGCTGGACCGTCTCCAGCAGCACTGCCCCCAGCGCGACCCAAAGCAGCGCGGCATTGGCGATTGCCGCGAGGATCGAGGAGCTTTTCAGGCCATAGGTGTAGCCCGGCCCCGCGGGCCTAGCGGCCAGCACGCTGGCGCCCCAGGCCAGCAGGAGCGACAGGACATCGCCCAGATTGTGTCCCGCATCGGCCAGCAGTGCGGTCGATCCACTGATGAACCCGGCGACAACCTCGACCACCACGAAAGCGCTGTTGAGCAGCACCGCAATGGCAAAGGCGGCGGAGTGGCTGCCAGTTGGCGGAGCGTGATGGTGATGCCCATGCCCATGATGGCCGTGGTCATGGCCAACGTGCCCGCCCGCTGCCGCTGATTGTTCGTGCGTTCCGCCCATGATCTCCATCCTCGCCCAAGGCGTTGCACAAATGCCGCAGTGCAGCAAGATTCGACCGTCGCCCGCCCGGGGACTAACCACAGACCTAAGCCAGATATGACCCAAGTGCGAACGTTCGTTACGCAATCGCCCGCATATTTGTAACGACATTACCAAGGCGGCTTTCTGGCGCCGAAGGCCTGCCGTTAAGTCACAACCCTGTCACACGCACCTGTTTAGCAGGGCGGCACGCTCGACTATGAGCGGTGCAGGGACCCTTGCGCGGCGATTCGTGCGTGTGCCGGGGTTAATGCGAATTTCCAATGCAACCCTTTCGAAAAAACGGGGAATTTTAACGCCATGCGCTTCAACTTTGCTTTGAGCACCGCCGCCAGCACGCTGGCAATCGGCGTCGCTGCCATTTCCACCCCCGCCTTTGCGCAGTCGACCGGCTCGGTTGATTTCGAAAAGGAAATCGTCGTCACCGGAACCCGCTCGGGCACTCAGAACGTCGAAGGAGTTGCTGCTCCCGATACGACCAAGGCCAAGGCCGTGTTGACCAGCGAAGCGATCGAACGCGCAGCGCCGGGCCAGTCGGTGCTCGATACGATCAACCAGATCCCGGGCGTCAGCTTTCAGAACAACGATGCCTACGGTTCGTCGGGCGGCACGCTCTCGATCCGCGGCTTCGATGCCAGCCGCATCAGCCTGACCTTCGATGGCGTTCCGCTCAACGATTCGGGCAACTATGCGATCTATTCGAACCAGCAGATCGATCCGGAACTGATCGAGCAGGTCAACGTCAACCTGGGCACCACCGATGTTGACAGCCCGACCGCTTCGGCTGTCGGCGGCACCGTCAATATCCGCACCAAGACCCCGAGCCGCGATTTCCACATCATGGGTTCGGCCTCGATCGGTGAATTCGATTTCTGGCGCGTGTTCGGCATGGTTGAAACCGGCGATCTGACCAGCAGCGGCACCCGCGCCTGGTTCTCGGCCTCGACCGCCAAGAACAAGAATCCCTACAACAATTACGGCAAAGTCGATAAGCAGCAGTTCAACTTCAAGCTCTATCAGCCGCTGGGCGCGAACGATTTCGTCGCGATTTCGGGCCACTACAACCAGAACCGCAACAACTTCTTCGGTTCGGTTCCGCTGCGGCTGGATACAACCCAGACCCCGGCGGTCGGTAGCCCTCCGCGGGTTGTCCCCGACCGCTTCCCGCTGCTCAAGGGCGAGCGGGCCTATAACCTCAGCCTGCCTTGCACGACCGACCTGCCGCAGGCCGGCGCGGTTGATTCCACCAACAGCTGCGGCACCCAATTCGATCGCCGTTACAACCCGTCGAACACCGGCAACGTCCGCGTCAATGCCAAGTTCAGCCTGTCGGACAGCGTCGTGCTGACGGTCGATCCCAGCTTCCAGTACGTCAAGGCCAATGGCGGCGGAACGGTGACCGGTCGTGAGCAATCGCTCGTGATTGGCGCAAACACCTATACCGGCTTCCAGGGTGGTCGTTACTACTTCGGCCGGGACCTCAATGCTGATGGCGATACGCTCGATCAGGTCATCCTGATGTCGCCGAGCCAGACCCAGACCCACCGTATCGGCGTGATTGCTGGTTTGCGCTGGAACGTCGACGACAACAACTCGGTCCGTGTCGCCTATACCTATGACCGTGCCCGTCACCGTCAGACCGGCGAAGTCGGTGCGCTCGATACCAATGGCGAACCGCTGGACGTTTTCCCCGTCAACGGCGGCTTGCTGACTGCAAACGGCGACGTGCTGCAAAAGCGTGATCGTTTGTCCTATGCGATCCTGCAGAAGGTTGCGGCGGAATACACCGGCAAGTTCTTTGACGGCAATCTGACCGTGAATCTGGGCGTGAGCGCACCGTTCTACAAGCGCAACCTGACCAACTATTGCTTCACCACTTCGGCTGGCGGGTTCCTCGATTGCTTTGGTCAGAACGCGACGCTCAACGCGAACTATGCGGCGGCGAACCCCTACAGCTTCAACACGACCACCAATGCGGTGACCGGGTTTGCGGCTCCACAGCAGCGCACCTTTACCTATGAAAAGATCCTGCCGAACCTGGGCTTCGTCTATAAGGTTGGCGACAACGTCTCGTTCTACGGCAGCTATTCGAAGAACATTTCGGTGCCCGGAACCGACAGCCTCTACAACGCGTTCTATTTCCCAGCCGGAACGGCACAGGCACGTCCGACGCCTGAAACCACCGATAACTTCGATCTTGGGATGCGGTTCCGCTCGGGCAAGGTTCAGGCCTCGGTCTCGGCGTTTTACAACAAGTTCGAGAACCGTCTGGCCACTGCCTATGATCCTGAGCTGGACCAGAGCGTTTACCGCAACCTGGGCCGGGTGAAGAAGTATGGCGTTGACGGCTTCATCTCGATCAAGCCAATCGAACAGTTCAGCCTGTTTGCTGGGGCCAGCCTGATCAAATCGGAAATCCAGGACGACATTCTGGTTGCCGAGAACCAGGACGGTACGCCGATCTATGCTGCCACCGCTGGCAAGCACGAATCGGGTTCGCCGACCTACACCATCAACCTTGGTGCGCGCGGCCATGTTGGTCCGTTCACGCTGGGACTGACTGCCAAGCGGACCGGCCCGCGCTACATCTATGACAACAACCTGCCGACCTATACCGGCTTCGTTGTGCCGACCGGTGCCAAGACCAGCGCCAATCTGACGCCGGTGCTCAGCACTACCCAGCTGGGCCTGACCCGCCAGATCTTTGGCGCGCAGGCTCCGGCCTACTGGCTGGTCCACCTTGATGCACGGGTAGACCTGGACTTCACCGGTCTGCCTGAAGGTACCTACCTGCAGCTCAACGTCTACAACCTGTTCGACCAGCTCTATGTCGGCGGGTTCGGTGGCGGGCTTGTTCAGTCCAACACCTACAGCCGGACCACGGGTATCTCGACCTATGGCAACCCAGGCTTCGTCCAGATCGGCGCCCCGCGCACGGTCAGCGGCACGCTGGTGGTGAAGTTCTAAGCTGAACTTCGCGAGGTATCGCAAAACGGAAAGGGGCGCTTCGGCGCCCCTTTTTGT
>VFKS01000473.1 GCA_009885425.1 Novosphingobium sp. | reverse complement strand
GGTAGAACGCCACCCGGTGCGGTTCGCGCGCGGCGGCGGCGGCTTCGACCAGCCGGGGGAACTGCGCGGCCAGCTTGACCAGCTCCAGCTCTTCCTCACCCAGCAGTTCAAGATCGGTATCGGCGGGGACAAAGCCCTCAACAGCGCCTTTGCGCAGGGTCGAGCGGATCCGGGCATGGGCATATTGCACATAAAAAACCGGATTGTCCTTCGATGCCTCGACCACCTTGTCGAAATCGAAGTCCATCTGCGCTTCGGGCTTGCGGGTCAGCATGGTAAAACGGACCACGTCCTTGCCGACCATTTCAACCACATCGGCGAGCGTGACGAAGTTGCCAGAACGCTTCGACATCTTGAACGGCTGGCCGCCCTTCATCAGCTGAACCATCTGCACCAGCTTGACTTCAAACGGTTTTGATCCGCCTTCAGTTTGAGTCAGCGCGGCGACGGCGGCCTTGATCCGCTTGACTGTCCCGGCATGGTCGGCGCCCCAGATATCGACCAACGCGTCGGCGTTCTGGGCCTTCTGGAAGTGATAGGCGAGATCGGCCCCGAAGTAGGTCCAGCTGCCATCGCTCTTGCGGATCGGGCGGTCCTGATCGTCACCGAATTTGGTCGAGCGAAACAGCGGCAGCTCAACCGCTTCCCAGTCTTCGAGCACCTTGCCCTTTGGCGCTTCGAGCTGGCCATCATAAACCAGATCATGGGCGCGCAGCCACTTTTCGGCGGCTTCGGGTTTACCAGCGGCTTGCAGTTCAGCCTCGGAGCTGAACAGATCGTGCGCGATCCCCAGCAGCGCGAGGTCAGCCTTGATCTGGATCAGCATGGCGGCAACCGCGCGGGTCCGGAACAGGGCAAGCCATTCCGATTCCGGGGCTTTTGAATATTGCTCGCCAAATTCCGCTGACAGATCCTGTCCGACCGGGATCAGATATTCGCCCGGATAGAGCCCTTCAGGAATTTCGCTGATCGCCTCACCCAATGCTTCGCGGTAGCGCAGGTGGACCGAGCGGGCGAGGACATCGACCTGTCCGCCCGCATCGTTGACGTAATATTCGCGGATGACCTTGTGCCCGGCCCATTCGAGCAAGGACGCCAAGGCATCGCCGACCACCGCGCCGCGGCAATGGCCCATGTGCATCGGCC